>NZ_DAOLQM010000242.1:0-3336 GCF_035418125.1 Atribacter sp.
AGATCCTCTATCTGGATAAGAATCTGAGAAATTTTATTGATCTTTGCGGACAACTGCGATTTCAAAGGAGATGGGCTCATATCGAGAGAATTCCCAAAACTTCGGTCTTGGGGCATATGCTGATTGTTGCTATGTTAAGCTACTTTCTTTCCTTATTTATAGAACCTGAGCCTTGTGCAAAGCGGATTTATAACAATTGGTATGGAGCGCTCTTCCATGACTTACCAGAAGTACTTACCCGAGATATTATCTCTCCGGTCAAGAGGGCCCTCGGTGATTTGGAAACTCTCATCAAAGAGGAAGAATCAGACCAAATCAGCAAAAAACTCAAACCTCTGCTGAAAGAAGATTGGTATGATGAAATTTTGTATTTCACTATGAATGAATTTGAAACCAAGATCCTGGATGAGAAGAAAAATATTCGCCATTTGGAAAACGATATCATCCCAAATCAGTATAATTTCGATCAATACTCCCCTATTGATGGAAAGCTCATAAAAACCTGTGACAAAATCGCTGCTTTCCTTGAGACCTACTTCTCTATAATAAATGGAGTTGCTTCGCCCCAGCTTATCGAAGCAAAAGGAAAGTTATTTAATGAATTAAAAAACAAAAAATTAGATGGAATCGACATTTTTTTAATCATCGATCTTTTTAGATGAAACTATAAAATTATTGTGACCAGACCATTCTTCCATTTGGATCTAAACTGATTTTGTGCTCCATCTTTTGAGCATCGGAATATATTTTTTAACCTGCTCAATTTGCATATCGGGAAGGTTCATCTTTTTCATAATATCGACGCATTTTTCAATCATTTGTTCCACGGTGATATCTGGGTCGGTAAAATTCCCGTTTTGATAACAATATCGGCAATATTCTTGATTTTGGTTGCCGTTACTATTGGTACCAAAATCTTCTGGTTTTTGCATCGGCATAGAACAACTTTGACAATATGGTCCCTGCGGTTGATAGGTACTCACCATTTCTCACCTCCTTAACTTTTAAAGATTTAATCCACCTCGACTTTTTAATCTTTATCATATTAAGTCATCAATTCCCTTTCAGTTTACTTTAATTTCCATTAAAGTTAAATAGATTAGTGTTATTATTAAACTATAGAAGTTAAGCTTTAAAAAGGAGGCGCCTTATGGCTTTTAAATCGTTATTCATAGCTCATGCACCCGATGCAGATTGCGACAAACATCAAAGCATGATTAACACCGGAAAGTTGAAACTTTTTATCGTTGTGGTAAATAGTCAAGACGAAGCTATTAAAATTGCCAAACAATATTATGATAAGGAAAAAATTGATGGGATAACACTCTGCCCAGGCTTTACCCATGGTGATGTAGCCGAGATATTCCGAGCATTGGAAGGCAAAGTGTCGGTTAGTGTTGCCCGAGGAGATGGTCCAAGCAATCAAATTACACAGCCGGTTTTACAAAAAGAATTCTTTAATAAGTAGGAATTAGCCAGCTTTTATCAAAGCAGGTTTGCCCTTTTTCTCGAAATACCCTTACCAGCTAATATAGAATTTAAAAATATCAAAATCACCTATTGAAAATTTTTACTTTATTTGCTTGGTAATATAAAATGACAGTAACTGAAGAAGGGGTTGAGGATGGATTTAAAACCGGATAATCAAACTGGAGCGATTGGTATCACGCTTCAATTTTTAAAAAATCTCGGAGCACGCCCGGCTTGTTCGGCAAAAGAAAAGAGCTGCGCCCGGTGGATCAAGAACCAGCTGCTCAGTTTCGGATTCGAAGTTATCGAAGATGAGTTTCCTTCATTGGCAACCTATACCTGGCCTTATTTGTTGATCTGGATAGGCTTGATCCTTTCAGTAGTTCTCATGAATATATCGGCTCCAATTGCTTTGGTTCTTTCAGTTTTACTCACCATTATCGAATATTTTGAAATGAACAGTTTTCCAGTTCTGACAACTTTGTTTAAGTGGAAGAAGTCGATAAATATTATTGGGAAAAAGATTCAAAAACCACCGATCATCCTTTTTTCTCATATTGATTCGGCTACCCCTTCAATATTTTTCGATCCTCGTTTTATTAGCAATCCCTACCTTTCGGTTCAGCTTACTATCTTTTCTTCGGTAGCTATTTGTTGTTTTGCTTTGATGAACCTTATCTTTTCCTGGAACTTTTTATATATCCTATCCTGGATTCCCGCCGCCTATCTTATTCTGCTTTCGGTGGGTCATATCCATCGTGAGTTTTTCATGGAGCCCTCGCCAGGTGGAAATGATAACGGTAGTGGAGTCACTGTCTGCCTTGAGGTAGCTCGCCAGTTAGCCAATGAAAACATTCCTTTTTGGGTGGTCTTTACTGGTTCAGAGGAATCGGGGACGAATGGTGCGATTGCTTTTGAGAAAAAATACCGCTCAATCATTGGTGAATCTTTCATCTTAAATTGTGATAATTGCGGAGCTGGCCATTTAGTAGCTGCCTCTAAAGAAGGTATGTGGTCGGTTTTTAACTCCGACCGAAGGTTAATTGAACAGGTGAAAGAAGTTTCCCACAACTTATCCTTACCGATCGAAATCCGGCCCTATCTCGGGCTTTCTACTGATGCTACTCCCTTCTTAGCTCGTGGGTATCGGGCTCTCACCTTTATTGCTCTCAACAAAAAAGGTCTGCCGGTAAACTGGCATTGGAAGACCGATACCATTGACGCAGTAGAACCGGAAAATTTGATATCAACCTGCAACTTGATTTGTTCTTTGCTGCATAGCATCCCCAAATGAGGATGAAAATCCAAGATTCGTTATTCCATGGCATGTCACTACATTAATTAAAGAATGGGCACAATACATTGTGCCCCTACATTTTATACTCTTTGGTAAGGGCTTGATTTATCATGCCCATTTTAAATCCGTCATTGTGAGAAGCGTTTTAAGCGACGTGACAATCTAATCCACCCATTCTGTCATTCTGAGGAGTCCGGTGTTTTCTACCAGACAACGTGAGAATCTCATCTTTTTCAGTTCCTCAATTCCCCAACCTTTAAAAGATGAGATCCTCACGGCTTCGAAAAACGAAGCCTTAGGATGACAGATAAAAGGCACCCTCCCCGCTGCGATGCAGCACCCTTCCAAGGAGGGGAATTATTTGATTTATTCCCCCATTGAGGGGGGATTCAGGGGGGTGTGCCTTTTTCTTTTTTGATCGCTATTTACCTATTCGGTTATTTACAAAGTAAACCATCATAACTCCCAGCAGAACCAGATAAGGATGAAAATATCTATCTAAATCCGTCATTGCGAGGAACGTAGTGACGTGGCAATCTCATTTAACCATGCTTTCATTCTAAGGAATC
>NZ_DAOLQM010000243.1:0-3321 GCF_035418125.1 Atribacter sp.
TGCCGGAGTGGCGGAACAGGAAGACGCAACGGACTTAAAATCCGTTGGGGCGCAAGTCCCGTGCCGGTTCGATTCCGGCCTTCGGCACCAGTTAAATAAATATCGCGGGGTGGAGCAGTCAGGAAGCTCGTCGGGCTCATAACCCGGAGGTCGTCGGTTCGAATCCGGCCCCCGCTACCAGTTTTGCTATATTTTCCCCTCTAATCAGAGAATTTCAGCTTAGTCTGGTTTTCTGAAGAGGGGTTTTTTGTTTTCTGAGTCTTTATAGAGGAGACTCGTTTTTCCTTATTAATCATTGATTCTTCGCGAAATTAAAAAGCTACAAGCCATGAAAATAATATGCAATGGGAATAATTTTGAATTGGAATACCTTTCTCGCCGTGATATCCTCTTATTTAAAGCATTCATTTATCTCAATTATTTCATCGAGCTTACTTATTTACACATAAAACAACGACCAAGGACTTCATAAGCATCAGCTTCTGAGAGAGATTCGGGGAAGATAAGAAGAGGGGTAAGAGTTAGATTGAATTTATTGGCTTTATTGGAGAAAAGATCCGAAATTTGAGTAGCAATCTGTGAAGGTTTGAAGTCAATTGAGGCTAAGGTATGACCGGCTTGTATTTCAGCCAAGGCTAAAGTTGAGGATTCAAAGCAAATAATATGATGAGAAAAGGACAGGTATTCTTTCATAATATCTTCACAGCTGGTGAGATAAACCTGCTGGGGAGGTGGTGATTGACAGGGTTTATTGTCTTCGACAATCAAGTGATATTGGGAATGATTATGCAAGTATAACAGAAAGTCTTGGATATAGGATTCATTGTTATGGACGATAAAAGCCGGAGATTGATAACCAGACAGAATGGTTTGGAGTTCTTCCAACACCAGCTCCCAATTGATGGTAATCGGTATAGAATGAAAATAATCAGGGAGGTTGGTTAAATCGCAATTCCAAGTTATAAGAAAAGGTTTTTCCCGAAATTCGATATTTTCACACTCTCGAAAAAAACAATCGGTTAGTTCTTTGGAAAAATCCATTAGGATAATAATACGGGCAAGGCACAATTTTGGGTTTATTTTTTTTTCCAATTCGCCGGGTTGTTTGGAATAAAGATTAATAAATTGTAACTGTGAAGTCGAAAAAACTCTTTTTAAATGAATTTCTAAAAAAGCCGAGAAGTAACGTTCGGGTTGAGCAGCAAAAAGCCAGATAGCCGGTCCCTCTTCAGTAGAAAAAGAAGGACCGGAGAAAAAAAGGAGGATAACTAAAAGTATAATACCTTTTAAAAAACCTCTCTTCATAGCTAAAATTTGCGACGGTTGTATAAAATTTGATTCAGCAGGACACTTCCCACCAGAACTAAACCAAGAGAACCCAACTGCCAGATCTGGTGAATTCCCGCTAACTGCATTCCATTATAGAGCATGGTAATGATAGCGATACTTAATACAACCCCGCCGGCTGTCCCTTCTCCACCCTTGATGCTGACACCTCCTAATACAGCTATGGTGATGGCTTGTAGTTCATAGCCAGTGCCAATATCAGGGCGGGCGCTGGCAATCCGCGAGGTTATTACCCAACCAGCTAGAGCGCTTAGGAGGCCGGAGAGAGTATAAACGATTACTCGAATTTTTTTAACATTAATCCCAGAAAATATCGCCGCCGTTTCATTGCTCCCTACACCATAGAGATGTCTTCCAAGCACGGTTCGATTCATGAGAAACATGAGGATCAAAACCACTGGGATAAAAATAAACAACACCTGAAACGGAAGACCCCCGATACGATGTTGGCCGATAAAATAGAAAGACTCGGGAAAATTGGAAACTGGCATTGGATTGGGGCCAAAACGAGGATCGACCGAAATAATCATAGCCAATGATTTATAGACGTAAAGGCTGGCAAGAGTGACTATAAAAGGAGGGATCTTGGGATAAGCAACCAGGAAACCATTGGCATATCCCATCGCACTGCCGGCGATAAGACCAATGAGGATGGCTAAAGATGGATTAAAACCAGCTCGGCCAATAAGCACTCCAATAATCATAGCGACAATGGTAAGCATGGAACCAACCGAGAGGTCAATGCCAGCACCTCCCGATAGGATGACCAGCATTTCCGCTAAAGCCAATAACCCCAGTTCCACACCGTATTGGGTCATATTGGTGAGGTTATAGAAAGTGAAAAAACCCTTGACGGAAAAGGCAAACACCCCGAAGAGAATGAGAAATAATACCAATAGAAAGAGCACCCGGTTTTCAACGATTTGGCTTCCAATATTTTTCATAACGATTCTCCCCTGGATCGGACGAGGTCGATCATAACCGAAATCAAAATCAGTATCCCGATAACCAAGCCTTCGCTGAGAGCAGGAACGTTCATAAGAACCATACCATTTTTAATAATTCCTACCAAGACTGCTCCCAGCAAGCTTCCAATCACGGTTCCTTTCCCCCCGAAGACGCTGGTGCCACCCAACATTACAGCTGCGATGACTTCGAGTTCGAAACCAGAACCAGTATTGGTTTGTACAATTCCGGTACGGGCAACGTAGATGAGTCCGGCAAAACCGACCAAAAGCCCGGTAAGTGAGTAGACAATTAAAATGGTTCTTGCAAGGTTGACTCCAGAAACTCTGGCTGCTTCTGGGTTGTTCCCAATGGCATAGATTGCCCGTCCGGTTGGTCGGGAACTGAGAAAATAGCTGAAAAGAATAATCAAGACAGCGGTAATCCACATCGATAATGGGATACCCAGCCATTTTCCTAAGCCAATGATCCGTATGTCAGGTGGAATTCCTGAAACCCAACGGCCACCAAGAACTTGGTACATTAAAGCTCGCATCATACTCATCATTCCCAAAGTGACAATTATAGGGGGGACATTCCCATAAGAGATGATGATCCCATTGAGGATGCCAATCCCAAAACCGGTGATAATTGCCGAAAGAACAACGACAACAAAGGATGAACCAGCCATAAGAAGTTTTCCGGCGACCACTGAAGCCATACCTAAGATTGAACCCACCGAAACATCAATACCACCGGTAATGATAACCATGGTCATTCCAATCGCCGATATGGCGACTCCAGAAAGCTGTAAGAGTAAATTAGAAAGGTTACTGACTGACATAAATTTCTCAGTACTCAGTGAAAAAATGACCATTAATACCACTATAAGACCCAAAACTGTAAATTCTCTTCGTTTAATTACAATTTGGAGGTTAGCAGTCATAGGTTTTTCTCCTCAATTGGTGAGCCCTTGGTTTTCAACATTCTTTCTCCGGTTGCGGCACGAATCAGATTCTCTGAGGTAAT
>NZ_DAOLQM010000244.1:0-3307 GCF_035418125.1 Atribacter sp.
CGTTTTTGGTTTCATTATTATAGGTTTAGATACCTGGATTTTTAATCTGAAAAAAATCGGTTTAGTGCTTCCAGAAACCGTTCATCCACCGGCGTGGCAGGGATTTCTTGCTTCCTTTTATGGAGGAATTACCGAGGAAGTGTTACTTCGCTTATTCTTGCTGTCGCTGTTGGTATGGATAGGCAATTTAATGACGAAAAATAAAGACCTGCATCCCAATATTCGTATCCTTTGGATTGCCAATATCATTGCCGCTGTTATCTTTGGTTTAGGTCATCTTCCGGCAACGAAAGGGATGGGTCTTCCTCTCAATTCCTTTGTTATCACCCGAGCAATTGTCCTGAATGGAGTTGCAGGCTTAGCTTTTGGATGGTTATACTGGACTCGGGGTTTAGAAAGCTCAATGATAGCTCATTTTAGCGCCGATATTGTCCTTCATGTATTATTTGCATTTTAATTTATTTTCTCAATAAAAAACCAAGCAAGGAATTAAAAAAGTTTTCCGAATTTCGCAATTAAATCAGCGGTTTGTTTCTTTCTCGGTCCCATTCTAATAATCATTCCAGTATCAACAACCCTTCCTTCCTTGGATTCGCAAAGTTTTACCATTCGATTAATAGTTTGATTCCCACCTGTCCAGGCAAAGGGAAGACCTTTGGTAACAAAACAGGCAATCTTTTTCCCTTGGATTGATGGCATTTGATTCATATAAGCTTCCATCGCTGGAGAAAGGAATCCACCCCTGACCCAGGCTCCAAATATAATTGCTTCATATTGATTTAAATCCGGAAAGGATTTTAACTGAATTTTTTTGATATCGATTTGTTTCTCATCAATTGGTTCAATTCTTTCAATCTGAACATCATGTCTTAATACTGATAGTTTTTCTTCAAGCCTTTGGGCAATAGAGTGAGTAAAGCCGGATTTTGAATCTACAATAATCCCTATCTTCAATTATTATTCCCTCCTCAGTGATTACACTTTAGATGTGATTCTTTTAATTATTGATTTTTATAGACCCTTTCTAAATTGTATGTTTCCTTTCATAGGTAGTCAACATAAAAAATAGTAAGGTTGAATAACATCGAAAAATCTTTCTTGACATCATCTTCATAAAATAAAATAATATATTCTGTTATGATTTTAAACTATCATATAATGATAGGCTTTATATAGTAGCAAAATTGAAAAGAGTAGTGCCAGCTTGTTACAAAGCATTTTTAGTTATCTAATTTTTCAAAGATAAAAATATTCCAAAAATGGATGGTAACCACTATGATTAACCATCTTATTCATGTTTATAGAAAAGGAACTATTCCCTTCCAAAGTTTGTCTGCACTATCGGATGCTGATGCCACCAAAATAATGCAAAACTTGTATATTGAAGGTGCAATTTTTTGGGAAAGGTTTGAAAACCCTGCTCAATATTTAAAAACGCGCCGACAAATTGAGTATCGGCTTCGAGAGGAATTCATTGCCAAAGGAGGGAAGCCTCGGGAATCCTATCCGATTTATATGATCTATGGACGCTCTAAGTGGTTAATCGAAGCTCCCGACGCCAAAACTCTTTCTACAACGACAGAAATTCAAATCCCTCTTTCTCTTTTCCAAAAACAAGATTTAAGCTTTACCTATCCCGATAGCATGGTTTCCTTCTTATTGTTGAATCAAAAAGATTCTCCTTATTATCTATCTGATTTTCATGGAAAGGTATTCATCTTAGACGAAATACAAGATTTGGTTCAATCAAACGGTCTTCCGGGAGAAAAATGGGGAACCAATCTTCCCAAATATTTTGCCAATTACATCGAAGTCCAGGTGTGGAACCAAGAACCACTTCTCGAATATCGAAATCAAATTACCTTGAATGATTGATTTAAATCGGTCTCATGGAAATAAACACCTATTAGAACAAGGAAAATTGGAATAATTTAGTAAGTTTCGTATTTGAAATATATGGAGGGCAAAAAATCACCTTGGGATATCTTTCTTTGGAAGTGATGGCATGAAAGAGGTACAACTTGGAGATATTCGAATCTCATACACACAAGCTGGCCATGGTCCACCCTTGGTTCTTCTGCATGGTGGAATGGAAGATAGCCGATCCTGGCGTCAGCAAATAGATGGTCTTTCCGATGAGTTTACGGTATTTGCCTGGGACGCTCCAGGGTGTGGACAGTCATCTGATGTGCTAGAAAGTTGGCGTTTGTCTAATTACGCCGATGCTTTAGCGGGATGGCTTAATAAAATTGCCCTCAAGCGCCCACATCTCCTTGGCCTTTCCTGGGGGAGTTCTCTTGCATTGGAGTTTTACCGTCGATACTCCAATATTCCTTTATCGCTTATTCTGGCTTCTGCTTATGCAGGATGGAAAGGTTCGCTTCCACCAGACGAAGTCGCTACTCGCCTTGAAAACATTCTTGCCAGCGTAAATCTTCCCCTTGAAGAAGTTGTTGAGAGTTGGCTTTCGATTTTAAGTAGGCCTTTACCGGGTGAGCTAATTCATGAGTTGACCACTATTTGGGGGGATAATTCGGGAAGGTCCCATCCAGGGGGTTTTCGGGCAATGGCATATTCTATGGCAGAAGCTGATCTGCGAGATGTCCTTCCCCAGATCCAAATCCCTACCCTGTTATTGTATGGTGAACTCGACCAGCGATCACCACTTAAGGTTGCCAATGACCTCCTGAGGTTGATCCCACTTGCTAAGCTTGCCATAATCCCACAAGCCGGTCACCTTGCCAATGCAGAAGCACCAGAAGAATTTAACCGGCATGTCCGTCGTTTTTTAAGGTCCGTCTCAGGTTATGGATAATTCATTAAAACTGAATAAAAAAGAATAACAACCGCTTTTATAGTTTAGCACATTCAAATTAATCATTCGAAAACGCTTTATTCAATTCTAAAACCACTGATTGATATTTTGAATGTATCATCGTTCTATCAAAATCCCAAAATTTATTCAGCATCCTTTCTTGCTCTTGGTTGGTTAAATACTTCATGGAAGCTGGGAAAAAGATATCATCTTCCTTTTTAATATGTGCAGGGTAAAAATTGACCAGCGTTTTTAGTTTTTCTAACATCACTTTTTCAGCTGTCATATCACCAGTGACATACTGGTTTTTTGAATCGACGAGCTCTCGGACTATACTTCTTCCAAATACATGTTCCTCAATAAGTTCTTTCATTAATTTATCATCTTCATCTGTCATTTTTTTCTCTGAAAGGTCTTTAAAGAGAATATCTTCCTCTTTTCCATGATGAGTTTTATCAGCGTAGGTTTTAATAAAATCTACAACAACATCGA
>NZ_DAOLQM010000245.1:0-3279 GCF_035418125.1 Atribacter sp.
TATTGTAAGTTTTTAAAACAGAAATACGTTTCCACCAGGGCAGTATCATGTGAGTTTTACCGGGCTGATCCCAAAGCATTCCCCTCTCAAAACTTGGATATGCATTGGGTATAGATCCAAAGTTGTTCCAATTTATTAATCGCTATCAATAACGCGGTTCACCAACAGGCAAGAAAGTAAATTTCTAAGCTAAATAAAGATCGGAGCTTCAAATACCTACTTATTGAAATCCTCGAAAAAAGTAATTAAGCTAAAATAATTAGAAGGGAGAGAATATTTCATCATCCCATAAAAGGAATTATGCCATGTCCGACATGATTAAAAGCATCAAGCAAATATTTACCGACCAAATCTTCTACGTTCCTGACTATCAGCGTGGTTATGCCTGGGAAGAACAGCAGTGTCAAGATCTTATCGATGATTTAGAGCTATTACGCCCGGAAACTGGACGGCACTATACCGGTACTCTCGTCGTTAGATCAACTGATGGAAATAACTCAAAACCTTTTATTGATGCAAATATGCAGGAATACAAATCCTTTGACATTATAGATGGTCAACAACGCCTCACTACTGTCGTTATTCTCCTTAAAGCCATTTATGATCAAATGCTAACGTTACCACAATGTAAGAATTTAGCTCCAGGACTGAAGGATATTTACCTATATATTTCTGACCGTAATGGACAACCCTTTTCAAAATTAAAACTCGGCCGAGATAGCCAGGATTTTTTCGAAAACAATATCCTAATGTTGCGCTCTGGCAGTACTGGTCCTTTAATCCGTTCTCATCAAAGATTGCTTGAAGCTAGCGAAAAATTTACTAAATTTCTTTTAGCAAAAAAAATATCGGAAGATAAAAATTATCCTGTCTGGCTGCAGACATTTTATGGAAAAGTGATTAATCAACTTAAATTGATCCTTTACCCTGTCACAGATGAATTAGATGCAGGTGTCATTTTTGAGACAATGAATGACCGGGGTAAACCACTTACGGAAATGGAAAAAGTTAAGAATCATTTATTGTATCTTTCTGCGAAATTAGAAGTTCCCGATGAGGATCATCCATTAAATCGACGAATAAATGAAACCTGGAAATTTGTTTATGAAAAGCTAATGTTTGCCAGCCTTGCTGGACGTGCAAATGAAGACCAATTACTTCGCTCTCATTGGCTGATGGCTTACAATCACGATGTTTCGCAGTGGGAAAATGCTCGATCAATAAAAAGCCGTTTCAACTTAAAAACATACCACAACAGAGACAAGGAATTACTCAACGATCTGCTTGCGTACCTAGACGGCCTTCAAAAAGCTGCAGTTGCCTATTGTGATATTTTTTCACCACATCTCCCAACCGCTTTTAACCACTTCAAAGATCCTTTAATTCGGCAACAGGTGATTTTATGGAGCAAAAAGATCACGCGCCAGGGTGTACGCGCAGCATATATTCCTCTACTCATTGCTCTGCATCAGGAACCCGATGATAGTGGTCAATCGTACTTGGAAGTTGTGCAGTTACTCGAAAAATTCACTTTTCGGGTTTTTACACTAAAACGTACGCGTTCTAATGCAGGACAAACGAGCTTCTTCTATCTGGGTTACCAGTTTCACCAAAGCCATAATTCATCCTGGTTGGTTGATGAGATTGGGCAATTATTGATTTTGTATTCTCCCAAAAAAGAATATGAAAATGCTTTTGATAATGAAAAAGAGAATTGGTATGAATGGAACGGGATTAACCATTTCCTCTACGAATACGAACATCATTTAGCCGGCGGTCGACCAGTTGAATTGACTTGGGAGACTCTCACAACCCGTTCTCGGGCAAGCTCTATTGAGCATATCCTCCCTCAAACTCCTACAGATGATGCCTGGTTAGATAGATTTTCCCTTGAACAAAGACAACGCTGGACTAATGATTTTGCGAATTTAACACTAACTTATGATAATAGTGGACTTGGGAATCTACGATTTTCTGAGAAAAAAGGTGCCCCTGGTAAAAAAGGGACGTACGCCAACTCTCCGCTGTTTGTAGAAAAAGAAATCGCTAGTTATGAAGACTGGAATGAAACTAGCTTGCTTGATAGGCGAAATAAACTCAAAGTGTGGGCACTTGAACGTTGGAAAGTGGATGTGGAACCCCGACCAAAACAGACACAAAATACAATCGAGAGTAAGGTTGCATATGCTGAACAATTCGGTTTTGGGGAAGAGCTAGATGCGATCCACAAACACCTCGGACGACTTGGAATGTGGCCAACGATCCGAAAAGGATTGCAATATCGCAGCCCTCACAATTTTCGGTTAAGCATGTTTGTCATATACATATATAGCAATGGACTCGGTATCAATTTCTATCCCGAAAATTTCACAACCTATCCTAAGGTTACAATTGATGAGGCAAGAGAATTAATAGGGCTTAAGAGAGGTTGGAATTGGTTGAAACCAAGCGATATACCAGAATTTCTAGAAGGTCTTGATCGTTTTGAGAAACGTGTGAAGGTCCAAAAATCTGATTAATTGAAGTCAACGATATCAAATGATCAACCCATCAAACGTTTTATCTGAAGTTTTGCGAGATTTTATTAAATCTACACATTGGACGTATGCGAAAACCATGCCAAAATGGCCTCATGAATACATTGTTCGAGAAAGGGTAGACGAGAAACTTTTCATCGATTTGGTTACTCACATTCGAACATATGGTTATACCAGCAAGTTTTACAAGAAAGAAATCGTGTACTTTGAAGAAGACGGACTCATCTATTGGACAATGGGCGCTCCCATAGAGGAAACAACGATTATCAATCGATGTAAAAAAGAAAATTCGTATGAGTACCGTCTAGAAAACAATTCTCTCCCAGATTAATTACTGTATTAAACAGTCAGGCATATCCACAAATATTCCTTTTTCAGTCGTCGAATTACAACCTGTTTTATAAATTGTTTAGATGTTTACAACCATGCTAATAAAATATGTCAAATCAGCATGGTTGTAAAATAGTCTTGATTATTTCAATTCCCCTAATTTTTCCCAATAAGGTTCTTCCGCAGGCGAGTCTTCTTTAAACCGATAGATGGGTTCATAATATACATCACCGTTCTTCAAATCCTTGGACACATTGGATATGGCGATCACCCGACGAACTTCGTGACGGATGCCGATCTGTACCAGCAAATCAACCGCATCACAAATCATCTGATTGGCTTCGTGTGGCTTTACTCCAGCATCCGCACCCATGACTGTCGCTAAACGGCGAGCTGCTTCGCGCGGACTGTC
>NZ_DAOLQM010000246.1:0-3253 GCF_035418125.1 Atribacter sp.
GTACAGTTTTTTGGGTAAATACTTTTTCAAAAATGACTATCAGGAGATAAATGAAACTAATTCCTGAGAGAGTAAATCCCAAATAGGTAGCTATTTTTAAAGGTTTGTAAGAAAAAGCCGTGATGGCATCCCAGGCTAAACGAAGGAGTTTTTTAACGTTATATTTGGTTTCCCCAGCCCAACGCTCTTCCCGAACAAATTCTATAGCAGTTTGTCGAAATCCCACCCAACTTATAATGCCTCTCATATAACGATTTTTTTCTCGGATATTTTTTAAAGCATCGGCAACCTTCCGATCGATGAGCCGAAAATCTCCCACATCAGCCGGCATATTGATCTCGGTCATTCGTTGTAGAAAACGGTAAAAAAACGCCGAGGTCGTTTTTTTGAAAGCTGACTCACCCTTCCGCTGTTTTCTTTTCCCATAGACGACCTCAAAACCCTGTTTCCATTTATCTATCATGTTTGGTATCAATTCCGGTGGATCTTGCAGATCGGCATCGATGATGACTATGCCTTGCCCCGATGCATAGTCTAATCCGGCGGTTGTTGCGGCTTCATGACCAAAATTTCTGGCAAAGTGAATTGCTTTTAGGTTTGGATCGTTACGGTGAATCTCATCAAGGATTTCTCCAGTTCGGTCAGAGCTTCCATCGTTGATAAAAATAAGTTCATAGGGCTCTCCAATCTCATCCATTACTTTTTTTAAACGTTTATAGGTTTCCGCAATTACCGGTTCCTCATTAAAAGCCGGTATAACCACTGAATATTGAATGGTCTTCATTTTGTTGATCCTCAATTTTAAATTATTTTATATATAAAAAATCCAGCTTGGGATCCAGCGTAAAAATCTTGCGGCATAAGCTCGATCTATTATCATACCGGAGATAACTGGATAAAACATCACAAAAAGGATCACAACGATGATTAGGTAGATAAAGACGAAATACTTAGAGCCATGATATTTTTCTAAAAATTCTCGAATAAGGTACACGATTGAAAAAATAACAAAAGGAACGCTAGCGAAATAATGATAAATGAAAGTTAGACGAGGAATAATTGCCCAGGGAAGATATTGGGAAAAGAAACCGGCTAAAATGAAAAAGAGGGTGTTATCTCTTTTTTTTAGCCAAACAACAAAGCAGGCAATCAGGGAAAGAGTTCCCGGCCACCAAATAGCTGGATTTCCCATTGATGAGATACTGGCAATTTTTCCTTCAGGAAGCCCTTGGCCTTGATACATCCAAATAGGACGAATTAACAAAGGCCATTGCCACCAAGGGGAAGAATAACCATGGGTTGCTTTGAGATTGCGATGGTAATTATACATATTAATTTGGTATTGGACCAAGTCATGGAAGCTGTGCCCACGATTGGGAACTAAAAGAAGAGGGATAAATGACAGGGCGTAAACCGTTAGAGGGATAACAATGAAAAATAGTAAACACCAGAGAATAATCCTTTTGGTGTAGTGGGGGAAAACCATGACAGAGTTCGAAGAATTTGAGGTAGAATCTTGATTATTAAAATCTTGATATTCTCTCTTAATCTTTAAATGGACCCGATAGTTACGCAGAAGAGTGGTTAAAAAAATAAAAGCCAAGCCACCACCAGAGTAAATACCATTGAGCTTACTGGCTGATGCACATCCATAAAAAAGTCCTGATAGAAAAAGTGGAATCAGTAGTTTTTTTAAGGGATATTCATAAAAACTTCTTTGGTAAAAGAGAAGCATACAATAATAGGAACAGAGAATGAAAAATACCATATAGACTTCGATGGTGGCAATGCGAGAATGAGAAAAATGCATAAAATCAAAAGTAAGAAGAAAAGCACCAATGAAGGCATAAAAAGGTTTTTTAAATAACTGCAATCCAAAATAATAAATGAGGGGGATCATAGCAATGCCAAAAAGAGTCCCGACTATTCTCCATCCAAAAGGATTCATCCCAAAAGTTGCGATTCCTAAGGAAAGAAGAATTTTGGCAAAAAAAGGCTGAACTGAATCATAGGGTTCCATACGGTGTAAGTGTTCAAAGGCAGTACGAGCAAAATAGATTTCATCGAAATACATTCCATTTAAAAAGCTGGGTAATTCAGGTATGGTATTTGTTTCATCAGCTATTCTTTGTGCATTACCTTCTAAATGAGCCGGAGTAGTACTTTGAATAATATTTTGAATTGGAATGATTTCTTTTCCATCCGGGCCAAGGAATCCAATTTCATACATTCTTCCTCCTGGTTGTAAAACGGTTATTCTAACAAAACGGCCCTCTCCGTCAAGAACGGCATCTTTCCATACATAGATGTCGAAAATTCCGTGAAAATTGAGGTTTAGCTTTTCTTGCCAGGAATGGTTATCGGTGGATAGTTCAAAGAGATATTGACCATCACCAATGCCCCCAAAATAACGAATTGAGTGGAATTTTTTTATTTCTCCAAAATCGATCGTTATTGTTTCTTCTGCCTGTAAAGGGCGCCAAAAGGTTTCGGGAGCAGCCCGAGAACCTAATTGATAGAGAGCGACTATTGAATACCCAATAGTCATGATGATCAGTAGAATAGTGAATAACTTATATGAATTCCGAGATCCCATGGTTATTCCTTCACCTCTTTGATAATAACCTTTGATATTATAGCCATTTCTCTTTGGCCAGTCCATGAAGATGTTTCCGGTAAGGATTGGTGAAAATATCAGATTATTTCTAATTTTTATTGAATATTGATGAAAAACTAATTAATCTTATAAATTTTGCCTGGAACACCCCCTAAAATACAGACAATAAGGGGTGTTCCCTTTCATTCTAAGATAGAGGATGTTAATCAAAATAATAGATGTATTTCAATCGAGGTATTTCCGGTGGATATTGGGAAGAGAAAAATCCCTGAGTCCAATTTGGCGGCGGTGGATTACTTCCCGCTTTCAGCATAGCTTGCCATTTTTCATCAGTTAACCGATCATCAGCGGAGTGGAGGAATTCAAAGTAAGAAAAAGTTGCTCCACGGGTCAGCTTTAGATAACCATCAACTTCGGTGACCACATAAATTTCATAAACTGGTCCTACTCCGACTTCAAGGGCTAAATTTTTCTCAATTTTTTGGCCATTTTCTTCGACTTCGATTTGAGCGGTATGAATATCGGCAATGACTGCTACATTTTTGTCAGTATCACTTAGTATTTCAAACCAGTTGCTGATACTTTCATCATCAGTCATAACCGAAATAGTGAGATTTTCCAGTAAAGCACCAAAAG
>NZ_DAOLQM010000247.1:0-3235 GCF_035418125.1 Atribacter sp.
CCACCTGGCTGTTTTTATTAATCATCATTCCAATCTGCATTATGCTGGTTACCAGTTTCTATATCAAAGAAGGCTCTGTGGTGGTTAAAAAAATTAGCCTGGTGAACTATTTAGAATTTTTTATAAATCCAATCTACCTTCCTATCTTCTTTCGAACCCTCCTCTTAGCACTTTTAGTATCTCTTACTTCAATATTATTAGGATATCCTTTGGCTTATTTAGTATCAAGAAAAGTAAAACGCTTTCGAAATCAACTCTATATGCTGGTCATTGTTCCTTTATGGGTAAGTTATCTGGTTCGGATCGTGGCCTGGCGAACTATATTAGGACGAGTTGGGGTCCTCAATACCATTCTCCTTTCACTAAAAATTATCGATGAACCACTCTCCATCTTTATCTATAGTCCTTTTGCTGTTTATGTCGCTCTCATCTATATTGCCTTACCCTATGTGTTTATTTCTATATTTAATTCCTTGGAAAAAATCCCCAAAAATCTTTTAGACGCCTCCGCTGACCTGGGTGCTAATAGTTTTAATACCTTTCTCCATGTCATTCTTCCTCTTTCTATGCCAGGAGTAATTAGCGGTTTTACTCTTGCTTTTGTTATCGCTCTTGGTGATTATATTATTCCCCAGCAATTGGGAGGTTTGAATGGAATGATGTTCGGTAATCTCATTGTCACTCAGTTTGGTTATGCTTATAACTGGCCGTTAGGAGCAGCATTAGGCTTCATAATGTTTACAGTTGCAGTCGTTATCCTACTAGTTTCACAAAAATTTGGTTCATCAGAAGGGTTTTTAGAATAATGAAAAAGACATCGAATCTAAAAAGTAAGAATAAATCTTTCCCTTTTTTGAGTATTTATGGAACTTTAGTGTATTTTTATCTCTATTTCCCTTTGTTGGTCGTTTTTGTTTATTCACTCAACTCCTCTCGCTCAACCATGAAGTTTGAAGGGATAACGTTTGATTGGTATATGAAACTCTTTCAAAATAAAGAACTATTAAACTCACTTTTTCACTCCCTTCAGGTTTCAGGATTGGCAGTTCTTTTTGCAGTAGTCATGGGAACATCGGGGGCGCTTTTCCTTAACCGAATTGAATTCAAGGGAAAAGACTTTTTTCGCACGCTGGCTATGCTTCCCATCATCCTCCCCGGAATAATAGTTGGTCTTTCTTTATTGATATTTTTTCTCAATTTGAAGCTACAGTTATCAATGTGGACCGTCATCCTTGGGCATATGAGCTTTACTACACCAGTCGTTATGTTTCAGGTCTTAGCTCGCTTAGCACGTCTTTCTAGAAATTTAGAAAATGCTGCCATGGACCTAGGCGCCAATCCATTCCAAGCTTTTATTTATGTAACCTTTCCCATGATCAAAAGAGCAGTCATTGGGGGAGCACTGCTGGCTTTTACCATGTCTTTTGATGAAATCATCATAACTTATTTTCTTACCAGTACCTACAATACTCTTCCCATCTATCTTTATGGCATGCTTCGCTTTGGTCTTTCTCCTGAGGTTTATGCGATCTCGACGGTTGTACTTGGTTTATCCATCCTATTAATAATTCTCATGGCAAAATATACCGGGAGCGGAGAGGAATCAATTGTTGTCCGTTAATGGAATTATTTATCTTGCGTGTCTACCTCCTCCTCTTCTTCTTTGGTTTTTTTGCTTTTAAATGGGCATTGGGAACAATCATCATCCTGAAGATACCCGGTTATTGAATACTCTGGTTGAATGATTTTATCAGCTTTTTTCAATATTATGATCGAGATTAACATAGCTATTATGGTAACAACCCCGATCAACATAACTTGAGGGGTTAAAGCTTTAACTATAAGATACGTACCTAAAACCAGAAGAATTGGCATGAGATAAATCAGAAAAGATATTTTTAAGGCGAGGTCATCCTTTACCTCGACCATGACATTGGAACCAATCGAAGCCGATATTTCGTTTTTTGCTAATACCTTATAAAAATCAGTTCCTGAGTCATCCAATAGCGTTGAACCCAGAGGACAATGATGTTCTCCACAGCTTGTTCCTTTTTGCATTCGAACCCAGGCTTTTTCTCCTTCAATCTTTTCAACCTTACCTGGTTTTAACATACTATTCCTCCAAAATGGGAAAAAACCGGAATTTCAATCTGATTTGGTTTTAATATTCTCCATTATTTAATAGACCTTCAGCTTGAAAGCTGAAATAACTTGTTTTCCCAATAATAACATGATCCATAATCCGAATACCGATAATTTTTCCCGCTTCAACAAGTTTTTTGGTAACGGCTATATCTTCACGGCTGGGTTGAATATTCCCAGATGGATGATTATGAACACATATAACACCAGCAGCACGATCTCCAATGGCATCAGCGAATACTTCCCGAGGATGAACCAGGCTTTGGTTTAATGTTCCAATGAAAACCACTCTTTTTTGGATGAGTCGAGCTGCTCCGTCCAAAGTAAGAGTAACAAAATACTCTTGCTTTTTTTCTTTTAAATCACTTACTAATTTATAAACATCATTAGCATTTTGTATTTTTATGCCATCTTTAAAAAAATATCTTTGAGAGATCTCAAAAGCAGCAAGAACTTGGCAGGCATGAGTTTTTCCTAATCCATTAATTTTCATCAGAGTCGCAAAGTTTAATTTTTCAAAATCATTTTCCACACACTCAAGAACTTCTTTAGAAAGTTGATATACATCTTTCACCCGGGTGCCTCTTCCAAGAAGTACCGCAATGAGTTCAATATTTGATAAAGCTTTAGGACCTAATTTTTCTAATTTTTCACGAGGTCGATCAAAATCGGGAAGTTCTTTTATTTTCATGTCATGATCTGCTCCATTTATTTATTTTGGTCATATTATAGACAATTTTCAAGCGTTTCCCAACCTTCTTTCTTGACAACCTCAGTATAAAACCTATAATATTAGTGTTTTTATAATATTAGTAACACCTATCTTGAAAATAGCATCAAATGAATTCTTTCATCCGTTATCCTGAGCCTTCGCCTTATGAAAGCGTGAGGATCTCATCTTTTAATTTTTTTAAAAGAAATACGAAATGAGATTGCCACGTCGTTCAACCAAAAAACGGTTGACCTCCTCGCAATGACGGATTGAGATAGGTATTTTCATCCTCATCTGGTGCTATTTATGCAGCATGAGGGTCTATTCTGAAAATACCAATATTGGTGAAAAAAGAATAAACAAAAAAAGAAAAAGGCACAC
>NZ_DAOLQM010000248.1:0-3179 GCF_035418125.1 Atribacter sp.
ACTTTCAGAAGAGGCTCTGGGAGAAAAAGAAGTTTGTGATAAATACCGAATATGTCATTTCCCTCGATAAAATAAAAGATTATGCCGGCAAAGATTTCCTAAACGAAGTTATTGGCTACATTTTGAAGGCTCAGGAGCAATTAAAAGAGTGGGAAGAGCTAGGGTTTGGGAAGGTAGAGAAAGAAGATGATTTGATTCTTAAAAGAGATTTAACAGGAACAGAATATAAAAAACTGCCATTAGATACTAAATATTTCAGCCAGGAATTTAAGGAAAAGCTTCTTGAAAAGCTCACTGAAAACAACGACCTTGACGTAATTTTAGATGGCCTGCTTATCAAGAGCGAAAACTGGCAGGCATTGAATTTGATCCTGGAGAAGTATAAAGAAAAGGTACAGACGATTTACATTGACCCGCCGTTTAATACTGGACAAGACTTTTTGTACAAAGATAAATATCAAGATTCAAGTTGGCTTACATTAATAGAAAATAGAATTTTATTATCGAGAAATTTTCTAGAAGATAAGGGAAGCATATATTTGCATCTGGATTCAAACGCCGATTATTTTGGCAAAATATTATTGGACTATATTTTTGGTAAGCAGAATTTTAGGATAAAAATAACATGGAAAAGGCACACCGGCCCGAAGATACAGTCTCTCCATTTTCCAAATATATCAGATTTTATTTTGGTTTATTCCAAAAAAGAAGACAAATGGATTTATAAGCCTCAATACTTGCCTTATAAAAAAGATTATCTTAAAAAGATGTATAAATATCAAGATGAAAAAGGCATATATAGGATTCATGACCTGTATGCTCCAGGCGAGGGCCCACCTAGGTTATTTAAAGGCAAAGAAATAAGTCCGCCGAAGGGGCATCATTGGGGGTACACACAGGATAAGATAGATCAAATGATTAATGAGGGCACGATTTTTTTTGATGAAAGAGGATTTCCCAAATTAAAAGTTTACTTGGGTTTTGGGGAACAGATAAATAATATTTGGACTGATATAAATGTCATTCAGGGCAGTGCTTCTGAATTTTTTGACTTTCAAACCCAAAAACCAGAAAGATTGCTATCAAGGATTATCGAATCATCTACTGACATGCATGGCTTCGTATTAGATTTTTTTCTCGGTTCCGGGACAACGATAGCGACTGCGCAAAAACTCGGCAGAAAATGGATCGGAATAGAAATGGGAGAGTATTTTAAAGAATTTTATTCTGGGAATGGAGGGGAAAAAACAGGCATATTGGGGAGGATGAAAGAAGTTTTAGCAGGAAAAGGAAACCACGAGCCATGCGGTATTTCTAAGGATGTTAACTGGCAGGGTGGAGGTTTTTTTAAGTATCAGGTATTAGAGCAATATGAAGATGCCCTAGACAATATTGAACTTAAAGAGAGTGCCCAGGCTAAGATAAAATTCGGAGATGATTACCTGTTGAAATATTTTCTGGATTTTGAAACAAGAGAAAGTCCCTACCTTCTGAACATTGAGTACTTAAAAAATCCCTTTGCTTATAAGCTTAAAGTCAACCTGGAAGAAGTTGGCGAGCCCCAAGAGACTATCGTGGATGTTCCAGAAACTTTCAATTATCTACTTGGATTAAAGATTAAAAAAATAAAGACAAGAGATAACCATAGAAAATATCTATTTATCCTCGGCGAGAAAGACGGAAAAGACATAGCCGTTCTCTGGAGGCCTTATGAAGATACCTGGAGTGATGATGACTTGAAAAGAGATAAGGAGTTTATTATTGACGAGCTTGAAAGCTGGGCACCACATATTGTCTATATAAATGGTCAAAGTGTTTTAACTCCGGAACTTGGCCAATATCCAGCAGAAATCCGCTATATTGAACCAGAGTTCAAGAAACTTATGGAGCAATAAAATGCTAAAACTAAGAAATTTCTATTATATTACCCATGTAGAGAATTTGCTTTCAATCCTGCAGAACGGCATTTTATGCCACAGAAAAGTTGAAGAAGAAAAAGTCCACTATACTCCTATCTATAATCGTGACATTGTCGAGGACAGAAGGATTATTCAATTAAAAGATGGCAAGAACCTATGGGATTTTGTGAACCTCTATTTTCAACCAAGAAATGCCATGCTCTATCGGATAATGTATTCTAGTGGAGTGAAGGGAGAAGATGTTTGTATAATCGGCGTAACAAATAGCATATTAAAGAGGGGAGATATTTATATTACGGACGGGAATGCTGCCAGTTATAATACACAATTTTACAGAGGGAAAGATATCGATAAGAACTTGAAAAAAATAAGGGAAATGACCGATAAGGAATGGTGGGCAAATGAAGATGGGTCTAAGAGACAGCTAATGGCAGAATGCCTTGTTCCCGAGAGAGTCCCGCCAGATCAAATAAGCGAAATCTATGTTCCTGATCATGCGGCGCGACTAAAAGTAGAAAAAAAGATAAGCCAGCTAAAAATCGGGAGAGAAATTCCTGTTATTCCTGAACCTGAGTTGTTTTTTCTTCCGTCTCGCAAAATCACTCTTACGCCAAATATTTCACTTGTGGAAGGCGATATGTTTTTTTCAAGAAAGCATACGCTCACCATAAGTGTTAATACCGTGGGAGTGATGGGGAAAGGAGTGGCTTCGAGAGCAAAATATCAATTCCCAGATGTTTATGTTTTGTACCAGGATTTGTGCAAAAAAGGGATATTAAAGATGGGTGAGCCATATCTATATAAGAGAGAAGCTTCATTGGATTTAGTTTTAGCCGATGGAGCTGAGAAGCTAAAAGATTTAAATTTACAAACCTGGTTTCTCCTATTCCCCACAAAGACAGATTGGAGGCAGATGGCAGACCTTAAAGGTATTGTTCGAGGATTAGAATGGCTTGTTAATAATTACAAAAAAGAAGGAATAAAATCGCTGGCTCTCCCTGCTTTAGGATGTGGCCTTGGGTGGCTGCCCTGGGCAATTGTTGGCCCAATACTTTGCCAATATTTAATGAATTTAAATATTCCAGTTGATATCCATTTGCCACTTGAGCAAAAAATTCCAGATGTTCAGTTATCTCCGGAATATTTGATAAGGTAAAAGCATGCCAATCGAGAAGTACCTGGTTCTAAATAAATATTTGCTTTCCCAATTTGGAGTGAGCGACATAAAGGATTTGTTGGATGATTTAAAAGATAAAAATG
>NZ_DAOLQM010000249.1:0-3163 GCF_035418125.1 Atribacter sp.
AAAAAAAGGAAAAGAGGGAGAATCGATGCAACAGGGGGCATCATACGAATAGACAAAATCCAAAATGCCAGGTTTTCTCCTCCAATTTTAAAACGGGCTAAAGCATATGCAGCCAGGGAACCAAGAACTAAGGCAATTAAAGTAGTAAAAACCGTAATGATTAAGCTGTCTTGAATTCCTTTTCCCGCTCCCAGGTTCCAGGCTTGAGTGTAATGTTCAAAATTGATGGTTTGAGAAATGAAAACCGGTGGATAAGTAAAATATTCGCCTTTATCCTTAAATGAAGTCATAAAATTCCAAATAAAAGGACTTAAAGATACTAGAAGTAGAACAATGATGACTAAAATAATAAAACTGTTAAACCTCCTTTCTATCCGATTCAAATCATTTCCCTCCTCTTCCAAGATTTGAGAAAAATATTGGCAATGATGACGATGATGAGCAACTGAAAATATGCCATGGCCGAGGCATAACCCATATTAAAGTACTTAAAACCGGTCAAATAATTAAAAAACGATACGGTTTCTGATGATTGACCAGGACCTCCCATTGTCAGCAAAACAACCAAATCGAAAATTTTAAAAGCATCCATTATTCGAATGAGGAGGACTACAATCATAACCGGAGTGAGCAGAGGAACCACCAATGCTGAAAAAGTCTGCCAACGAGTCGCACCATCCACTCGGGCTGCTTCATAAAGTTCATCAGGAATTGCCTGCAAGCCGGCGAGCAGGGTAATCATCATAAAGGGAGTCCATTCCCATATGTCGGCAATAATAATCGAAAAAATTGAAACTGTTCCACTCCCTAACCAATTAACCGAAGCGATTCTAACCTGGTTGAAAATATAATTTAAAGGACCGTACTGATAATGGTAAATAATTCTCCAGATGCAACCAACAACAACTGGTGAAATCATCATTGGAAGGAGATAGAGGGTTGTAATTAAATTTTTACCTCGAAAGGTGCGATTTAAGAGTAGAGCAATGCCTAAGCCGATTAAAAATTGTACTCCAACCCCCAAAATAAGCTCTAAACCAGTATTTTTCATGGCATTCCAGAAGCGCTCATCGGTAAGCAGATTAAGATAATTGTGGACTCCGATAAACATCCGTTCCCCACCAGTCCCAATGTTCCACTGGCAGAGACTCAACCAAAAGGAATAAATCAAAGGAAAAATTGAGATCACTAAAAGCAGAATAATAGTTGGAAGAACAAAAAAGAATCCGATTAGTTTTACCTGCTTAACTAAGGAAAACACCCCCCTCTAAAAAATTTGACTACCGGGTTAAGCGCCCGGTAGTCAAATTCAATTCAAATCCTCAACAAATTACCAAAGACCAGCTTCTTTCCACCCTCTAACCAGTGCTTGGAACATCTCTTTCTGTTTTTCATAGCCTAATCGATCGGTTATTTCTTTCCACTGCTGGGCCGCATCATCGAGAGCTTGCTTAGCATCCTTTTCTCCTGAAAGGGCCTTAATCAGTTCAACCCCAAGAGTTTCTTCATATTCAACCGTTCCGGGGAGAACCATCTCCGGATAACCTTTTTCCATGTTCTTTTGGACACCTTCAAGATAGATGCGAGCATCTTCAACGTTCTCAAACATATCATATTCTTCTGGATGCTCAAAGTGGGAATAGCGGTAGGGATCGAGTCCGGTTTCTGCGGTTGATACATCATCCATACTGGTAACAGTAGAAAGATAATGAATTACCTTAAAAGCCGTTTCCTGATTCCTTGAATCGTTAGCGATGGCTAAAACTCTCCCGCAAGGCATGAGAGCCCGGAAGTAAATTTCCCCATCAGTTTCAACACCTGGAACGTGTGATACTCCGACTTTCCCCACAATTTTTGATTGAGCCGGATCCGCTCCTTTTTTCCCAACACAAGGCCATTGAACAATCATGAAGCAATCACCGTTTAAATAAATATCTTTCAATTCTTCGTATCCATAAGCGAGCACGTCAGGTGGGCAAAATTGATGAATTTTTATGTTCATTTCAAGAGCTTTTAGTGCAGCCTCAGAGTTAATCCCTGGTTCCAGGGTTTCTTCATCAAAATAGACTCCACCATAACCGGCAAAAATATTGCCCCACCAAGCAAACAAATTGTCCTTCTGTCCATAGTAGGCGGTTCCATAGAAATCTCGCTCCAATACTTGATCGCCAAGGCTTTCACCGGCTTTACGGTTGAAAAACTCAGCAACAACAAGATATTCATCCCAGGTTTCGGGTACTTTTAAGTCGTATCCATATTTTTCCTTGAAATTGGCTTTTTCTTTCTCATTTTCAATCAAGTCTTTTCGATAGTAAAGATTAAGAATGTCTCCGTCAAAGGGGAGAGCAAAGAGTTTTCCACCATATTTACAGTAAAAATCTCGATATCCAGGTGTTACATCATCAAGAAGCGGATCATATTTTTGAGCGAGTTCTTCAAAGGGATACAGCCAGCCATTCGCTGCGAATTCCGTTAAAAATCTTGGGTATACGATTAAAATATCATAAGCACCGGTTCCAGCAATTAATTCTACTTTTTCTTTCTCGTACAATTCTCCAAAGGGAACGCCAATGACCTGTAATTCAACATCAAATTTTTCCTTTATATCATTGGCATACCAATCAAAGGGCTTTAGATTATGGCCAGCATCACCAACTACAACCAACTTAACCGGAGCAGCTATTGAAATTGAAGCAAAAAGCAGCATTACTAATAAGGATAACAACAACTTCTTAAACATAAAAACCCCTCCATTTTAAAATATAATTTCTTAATCTCCTGTTAAGTTGAAGATTAAGAGCAACACTTTTTATTATATTTTGAGAATAGTATATCATTTTTTTGTTATTTGTGACTCAATAAAAAATATAAAATATCAGAAAAGGGTGATGGATAGACAGAGATTGGGATCAAATTAACATAGACAACAAACCAATCAACAAAAAGTGAGGTGTCTTTTTGTCTATCATGTAAATAAAGCATTAAATAAAAATGACGTCATCCTGAGGCTTCGTATTCAGAAGCCGTGAGGATCTCATTCCAATCTTTCACTCTCATCCTCACCTTCTCCCATTAAAAAAGACTGAGGGGGAGAGGGGGCGAAAGGGTGAGGGGGCGAAAAAAGAATGGCTAAATGAGATTGCCACGTCACTACGTTCCTCGC
>NZ_DAOLQM010000250.1:0-3142 GCF_035418125.1 Atribacter sp.
TCGCCCCTGGAAATACTGAAATCCTTTTTGCACTTGGTTTAAATGATAAAATTGTTGGAGTGACTACTTATTGTGATGAGCCTATAGAAGCTTTAAAAAAGGAAAAAATTGGGAATGTTACTGAAATAGATTTGGAAAAAATCCTTACCCTTCAGCCTGACTTGATCTTAGCCAGTTCATTAACCCCCGAAGAAACGGTTGCCCGCCTTCATGAACTCAGTCTTCCGGTCTTTACTCTTAAATCAGATACCATTGAGGAGGTCATTGAAGATATAACTAAAGTTGCGGTCTTATCCGGGGTGGAAATTTCTGGTTCAAACCTGATAAAAACCATGAAGGATCAACTTAAAAAAATAAATGATCTCTCTCAATCAATTCCAGATTATCAAAAACCACTGGTTTTCCACATTATTTGGCACGATCCTATCTGGACAGCCGGCAACAGTACCTTTATCAATGAATTTATAACTTTAGCTGGTGGGAAAAATTTGGCTGAGGATATTCAGGGTTATTCAACAATAGACTTTGAAGAGATTTTAAAAAGAAATCCTTCTATAATTACTGTTATTGAAAATCATGGAAAAAATGAGGAAAATCAACTCTATCAATTTGTTACAACCGATAACCGGCTTCAGACAGTAGCTGCGATAAAAAATAATCAAGTCTATTTAATTGATTCTAATTTAGTTTCCCGGCCAGGGCCTCGGGTGGTTTCTGCACTTCAATACTTTGCCCAAATCATTCATCCGGAAATCTTCGGAGAGTATCAGAACCAAGAAATTAACTCCAAATGAAGATAATTAAGAAAAAACAAATTATTATAGTTCTCATTGTTATTCTTGTCTTGAGTATGGTATTTTCTTTGGGAATCGGCGGTGGTCGTTTTCAGATTTCAGATTTATTATCTTTTTTACAACCATCCTCATTATTACCTACGGAAAAGACCATTCTCT
Source organism: Atribacter sp. (assembly GCF_035418125.1). Lineage (NCBI taxonomy): Bacteria > Pseudomonadati > Atribacterota > Atribacteria > Atribacterales > Atribacteraceae > Atribacter > Atribacter sp. The sequence goes on from NZ_DAOLQM010000250.1 coordinate 954, forward strand.
TTGAAATCCGCTTGCCCCGTTTAATCCTTTCAGTTTTAGTAGGTGCCGCTCTTTCGTTGAGCGGTGCAGTCCTTCAAGGCTTATTCCAAAATCCTCTGGTAGACCCCTATGTTTTAGGAATTAGCTCGGGTGGTGCTGTTGGAGCCATTGTAGCAATCTTAAGTGGTATTTCACTGGGTTTTATCACCCTCCCTCTTTTTTCTTTCCTATTCGCACTGGCAACTACTTTTCTGGTCCTCCGTTTGGGTCAGATAGGACATAAAATGCCTTTAGAAATCATGCTACTCGCCGGAGTTGCTATCGGCTTTTTCTTTTCAGCTCTCATTTCATTGGGAATGTTCCTGGCCGGAGAAAATTTACATCAAATGGTATTTTGGATTATGGGTGGTTTCTGGAATAGCAGTTGGAACAAGGTTTATACTCTCTTACCCTTTTTTTTAATTGGGTTCCCGATTATTTTCTCCTATTCTCGAGAGTTAAATACCTTTCTTTTGGGAGAAAAAGTAGCAGAAAGCATGGGGGTCGAAGTAGAAAAAACCAAAAAAATTCTCTTAATAGTTACGTCGCTTTTAGTTGCTGCATCAGTTTCAGTAAGTGGAGTTATTGGTTTTGTTGGCTTAGTTGTTCCTCATATTATTCGAATTATCATCGGCGAGGATCATCGTCAGCTCCTTCCTGCATCTCTCTTTTTAGGAAGCAGTGTTTTGCTCTGGGCAGATATATTTTCCCGAACTCTTCTCCATCCGGTTGAATTGCCGGTTGGGGTATTAACCAGTTTAATGGGTGCACCTTTTTTTATCTATCTTTTGAGGAGGAAAAAGAAGGGGTGGTGAGCTTTTCCTTATCAGTAAAAAATCTTTTCTTTTCCTATGGAGATCGTAAGGTTCTTCACAATGTAAACTTTAACATCCAGAAAGGTGATTTTGTTGGCATTTTGGGACCAAACGGCTCGGGTAAGAGCACATTGCTTCACCTCTTATCAGGGCTTCTCGTGCCCGACACAGGATCTATCTTTATTTCAGGGAAAAATACCCAGGAGCTCTCTCGTAAAAATTGGTCTCAGGAAATTGCTATCGTTTTCCAAGAAACCAATTTAAACCTCGACCTTGAATGCTACGACGTTATCATGATGGGAAGATTTCCCCACTGGCGACGATGGCAAAAAGAAAACCAACAAGATATTGACTCTGTTCTAAACGCTTTACAAATTACCAATACTCAGCAGTTCGCGAATCGCCCTTTTCGGGAATTATCCGGAGGCGAGAAACAACGAGTTATGATAGCACGAGCCCTAGCTCAGGAACCCAACATTCTCCTCCTTGATGAACCAACCAGCCATTTAGATATCCTTCATCAACTTGATATTATGCGTATTCTTTTTCTACTTCAAAAGAAGGACATAACCATATTAGGAGTTTTTCATGACATTAATTTAGTTTCTCAATTTTGCAACCAGGTAATGTTTTTAAAAAAAGGAGTAATTGTTCATCGCGGTTTAGTAGGCAAATCTCTTCATGCTCCTCAGGTTGAAGAATTATTTGATGTTGAATTTTTAGAGGAAATCCATCCTTATTCCCTGCGACCTTTTTTTATGCCATTAGGAATAGTTAAAAAAATAGAATCTCCGAGTGCCTCAATTCATCTTATCTGTGGTGGAGGAAGCGGAAGTAATTTCATGAAAGAATTTCTTGAGGCTGGTTTTTCAGTAAGTGTAGGAATCGTAAATCAATTCGACTCTGACCAAGAAATGGCGTCAAAATTAGGAATACCGGTTATGATCGAAAAACCCTTTTCTCCTATTTCCGATGATAACTTTCAAAAAGCTATAAATTTAGCTGCTCAATCCGACTATATTTTTATAGCTCCCGGATATTGGGGTAGAGGAAATCTGAAAAATTTAGATTTGGCTATCTCGCTCCAAGAAAGAGGGAAAAAGATTTTCTTCCTACAAGATTCTCTTGATCGAAATTGGGATTATACCGAAGGTCTAGCTATTAATAAACTTAATTTACTGGCTCAACATCATGCTGAGGTTTTTTCATCATTTACTGAGTTAATAGATCGAATTAAAAAAGATTGCTTAAAATAATCTCGGTTCTATCCTGAAAATACCTTCAAATAAATTCTTTAATCGGTCATCCTGAGCGGTGCTTTCCCGCGTGAGGATCTCATCTTTTATATTTCTTTGT
>NZ_DAOLQM010000251.1:0-3135 GCF_035418125.1 Atribacter sp.
GATTTATATTTATGAGTAGAATAAAATTTGAGAGGAGAGTAGTTAGAAATCAATTGCATGTGTCAAATAATGTTCGCAATTTACTCTTAGCAAACACCGGAGGCTTTTTTAAACACAGAGATGACCTTACTTTAATGAAAAGTCAGTTCTCTTTAAACAATTACTCGATTGATTCACCTTTTTGAGCCATCGGATATTCCGCCTCGATGAAGTTTTTGATTCGTACAACCTTCATTTTGGAGTCTCCGGTGGCTTTTTTTAAGGTGAGAAATTGCGAACTTTAGTATACGTTATCAAGAGACAAGGAAGATTCCTAGTAATTCAAATTACTTTTTCAATTCTCATTTATTTAACTCTGTTATCAGCTTCTGATATTTAGCTCTCTTGCTTCCAGCGCTGACAGACATGGTTATCCCCATTGCATCCATTATTTCATCTTCTTGGACTCCATATTCAACCGCTTTTTTATAATGATGCTCAATACAAGGGACACAATCCACTATAATTGAACAGGCTAAAGCAATGAGTTCTTTGGTTTTTCCGTCTAAAATCTTTGGTTCATAAGCTTTGTCTGAAAATTGGTTATACAATTCATCCAGTTCTTTTAATAAGAACATTTTCTTCCCTCCATGCTCTGTTTTTAAGAAATAAGGTTCTTCTCCCAAATACTTGATAAAAAAGTCAAATAAAAATGGATATCGCTTGCTTTTCTGGATACAGGATTTGCATCACCAAAACTCACTCAGAGGAGGCAAAGCAATGTCCCAGATACAGCTTAATCCATTCTTTAATTTTTGTCGAGTGAAGGTAGCCAACCAATCCTTCGATCAAGAAAAACAACTGGTCACCGTGTCCATCCACCCTTATAAGCACTATGACCTAGTATGTCAACGTTGTCAGCGTTAAGTGAAAGAAATTCATTCCTATCATGAACGGACAGTAAGAGATCTCAATTTTCCCAATTCATTAATATCATTTTTTCTCTCAGCTCTAAAAAGGAAATTTTCATGACTGGTATTTACAATCTGGGTCCTTTTTTATTGTAATCTTACATCAATCTTTTTTTCCTATAATGAATGAGGATCTTTTTTATCTCAATTTTAATCTTCTTTCATATCGCTTATCGCCTGACTCGCTTAATATACGATATTAGCCAGTTTGTTGATGAGAACAAGCCTACAATCACCCTCATCCTTGGATACAAGTTTATCGATCCAGTAAGTATTGGCTTGGATTCGGGGGAAGTAGGATTTGAGAACTTTTCCTAGTATTAATGACACCTCCTAAAACGATGGTGCTATAAAAATCATTTTTTGTGGCTAATTTCTGAAAACATATCTGCGGTTTTTGAGAAGTAGTAAAAACACGTATGACGGGCTCCCGGCACCACCTAAACCGTACGCTTGAAGTGTATTTATATAGACTTTAAGCTCTTTTTCGCGATTCGTTTCAATCCTACTGATGATAATTTTTGCCGTGTTTTTCCTGACCGATGAATCTTCATCGTCCAAATCTTCTCTCAATGAAGCCAATTGCGTTTGTATTTCATCTTCACCGTACGCAATTTTTTCCTTGGTCCGCTGAATGCTTTCGATTTCCTCAATAATAGTTTGCTTCTGTAGTTCCAATTCTTCCATCCGATCTTTGAGCTCCCTTGAATACATACCATCCTCGATGGCTTGCCGAATATTCCCAATTTTCTTTTCAACCTGGAGGAGTTCCTTATCATATTGTTTAATCGATACGGTATGATTTTCAGTAAAAGATTGAAGGAAATTCTGCAGAGATTTGATATATGCTTTACTCATAGGGGTGTTCTTCACCATTTCCATGACAATATCTTCAACTTTATCCTGACGGAGATAATATTTGCAGGTTTCGCAATTGTAGTATCCTGTCTTTAGCTGTTTCCTCTTTATTGTGTGTTCGACCAACGGTTTTCCGCAATGTTCACAAACCAGTAATCCTGATAGCCAGAAGGTGTTATTCCGGTTTCTCTGATTGATTTGTCTACGCTTGGCAAAAATAGTCTGGACCGTCGACAGGCATGGAAATAAAAAGTAATTGTTCTCTCTGTGTATCACCTTCTTCGCCTCTTCTTGGTTTTTTAGAACTGACCACCCTGCCAAGGAGGGATGGCTTCATATTTAGTCCCCTCAGTTCGCTGAAGGTCCAGGAGTGGTGATCTCCGGACTTTAATTTAGATCACTCCTGACTTCGGTTCGGGGGAGGGTTGTTAATAGCTCTATATAGAGAAAAAAAAGGATTCATGAGATGACGTATAGGGGCAATTAGTTCATTAATATGAAGAATAACACCTATTGAGAAATTAAATAGACTTAAATTGGCTCTCATAAAGCGGTTTTTTCTTGGTATCCTTCTCTTTTTTTCAATTCCTTTTCGATTTTTGCTGCTATCTCGCTCGGATTCTTGCCGGTAAGTATCAAGTCCAGAGCTTCTTCGTTTGACACGATAAATCCAAGCTTGCTTCCCAGGATGACGATTGCATCTTCAGATGAGATCATCGCGCCCTCAAAATACAATGGTTCAGAATGACATCAAATTTTTATTTATCATTAGATTTACATGATTGATTCAAAAGGAACCCTCTCCAAGAAATATTCGCCTTTAAGCTCCAATTCCATGAAGAGGGAATGTTGTTTATAAAATGAAAATTTTCTAAAAGTTAATTTATTTATCCTCTATCCGATTAAAGCTGCCAATATTGCCTTCGTTGAGCATATCAACAACCATTTTACTCGCCTTCCCTAAAGGATCAATTTGAAAATGGACAAACCCGCCTACATCCAAATAATCCGGAATAGAAGCCATGAAGGTATCTCGGTTCCAGGGTGAAAAAACTATTTTGGTTTGTTTAGGACCAATAGTAAATACTAAGTTGTCTCCTTCTATGTTAACCACTGCTTCACCATATACCGGATTTTCGTATTTTCCAGTATAGGCTTCTAAGGGGAGAGGTTTTTCTTTTGGAATGTCGGGTAACTCGTCACTCTGGGATTGGGCTGCTTTGGCTTCTTTCAGGTTTTCAGTACTCCAATCTTTAAGGGGGTTTCCTAAATAGAGATCGATAAATCTTTTTATCAGTGCTTCTGGAAGCTTTGTATCTGCCATATT
>NZ_DAOLQM010000252.1:0-3095 GCF_035418125.1 Atribacter sp.
CGTTAAGAATGCTTCCCATGGCATGCTCCCGAATACCAAACATTATGTTTCTTCCAGTGTAACCAAAAGGACCAGCTACTACTCCCTGCATTTTTTCTGCTTCAGGAACTGGTGGATGGAAGGTCCCTTTTCCCTTAAGAACAGTGTTGGTAGAAGGATCCAAGTCAGCTGAACCACCCATCAAAGCTGGGCAATTTTTAGCAATAGCATTCATTACTTCCCCTCCAACACTGCGAGTGGCAATGTTTTTGGTTTCTGGGGGATAAGAAGGAATGTCCTGTGCCCAATTCTCGGGAAGGATTCCTTTCATTCTTTTTTCAAATTCTTCAGCTTCAGCCGGATATTTTTTGGTATACTCGGTAAATACAGCATTCCATTCCTTTTCTGCCTGAGATCCTTTATTGACGGTTTCTCTCATATGATTTAAGACATCCTCGGGTATAAAAAAGGGATTTTCTTCCGGCCAGTTATAAAACTTCTTAGTAGCAACCACTTCCTCAGACTTTAAGGGAGAACCATGAACCTCAAAACTATCTTGTTTTGGACTTCCATAGCCGATATGAGTGGTGACCATTATTAAGCTCGGATGGGTACTATCAGCTTTGGCCTCCTGGATGGCTTTTTCGATTGCAGCCAAATCATTGCCATCTTCAACTTCTAACACTTGCCAATTATAGGCTTCAAATCTTTTTCTAACATCCTCGGAATAATGAAGCCCTGTTTCCGATGCCAAGCTAATATGGTTATTATCGTAGAGGTAAATGAGTTTCCCTAATTGCAGATGACCTGCCAATGAAGCTGCTTCGGAAGCAACTCCCTCCATGAGGTCACCATCACTCACGATAGCATAGACATAGTGGTCAACCAGGTTAAAACCAGGGCGATTGTATGTTGCAGCTAAATGACTTTCCGCAATAGCCATCCCTACCCCGGTGGCAAAACCTTGTCCCAAAGGTCCAGTAGTAATTTCTACTCCACACTCTAAATCATATTCCGGATGTCCAGGAGTTTTGCTCTCCCATTGGCGAAAGTTTTTCAACTCCTCCAGGGTCATTTTTTCAAATCCCGATAAATAAAGCATTGCATATAAAAGTGCTGAACCATGACCTGCGGAAAGAACGAAACGATCCCGATTCACCCAGCAAGGATTTTTGGGGTTGATAGAGAGAAATTTTTTAAATATAGCATAGGCCATAGGAGCTGCTCCTAAAGGCAGACCAGGATGACCAGAATTGGCTTTTTGAATGGTATCCAAAGCCAGCATACGTATGGTTTTAACCGAAAGTTCTTCAATGTTCATAAATAAATCTCCTTTCCTTCCAATTATTAATTTCTTGATATATTCTGAAAATACAGGAACGTAAAAAATTATGTCATCCTGAGGCTTCGTTTTTCGAAGCCGGTTAAATATTTGCCGTTACAAAATAAATGGTTATCCAGTCTCATTATTATGCCATACAAACTAAAAATGAAAAAGCTATGCAAGAAAAATATCGTTGAACAATAACCTATCAATCGGATAGAGGTGGTAAGGTTTCAGTTGGGAGAGGAGTAGGTGTTACCGTTGCGGTTGGAGTCGGCATCGGTGTTAGAAAGGGAGATGGGGTTGGTTGAACAGCCTGAAAAGTCACACCGGTAATGAGGGGGGAAATCCAACCCTGAGCTTCAGTATAGAGATTGTTGGGAACAATAATCACCAGGGCACCTTCGGGTTGTTCATAGCTCACCAGAAAACTAATATAGTCCTTCCCATCGGCTGTTTGAAAGCTTCCTACCATGGTACTAACTTCCATGCTTCCTTGGTCTCCTTCATTAGTTTGAAAAAGCACCGGCTGGCTCAGCATCTTGCCCTGTTTTTGGGTCAAATCCTGACGGAAAAAACTCAGAGTTCCGACAGTGTCCCCACTGAGAATATAGAGAGTCCCTTGGCTGGGAGTTTGGTATTCAACAATATTTGGCCACTCCCCTCCTTTACTCGATCCAGCAGGAAGTGAAACTTGGAATGATCCATCGGGCGCAGTATATTCCAGAGAGGTTGTAACCGGGAAAGTGGGAGTTACAATTGGGGTCACAACTGCCGATGGTGATGAGGTGGTGGGTTGGTATTGAATCCCAGTTACCAGGGCGGAGAGCCAGTTTTGAGCAGCTGAATAGGATTCGGTGGGAAGTACCACTACCAGACCATAGTCTATCCCAGCATAGGTGACGAGGAGAACGGCATAACTTTTTCCATCAAGGACCTGAAAAGATCCAGACATAGTATAGAGCTGAATTTTTCCCGATAGGTTTCCAGCCTGGAACTGGCTTTCCCCGGAGAGAGATCCCGGTCTTTTTATGATTTCATCGGAAAAAGCTTTCATAGTATTCGCATAATCAGAGATGATCAGATAGAGATTGCCATTATTGGGGGCCATACATTGTATAAGGTTGGTTTGTGAAGCCAGAAGGGAAAAACCAGCAGGAAAATGAATGGAAAACTGACCGGTGGGATCGGTATAGGTAGTGATGGGTTGGAGAGCTGGGGTGGGGGGAGGTGGGGTGATAACTGGCGTGGTCACAATCGGACCAGTTTGTTGGGCTTTTTGGTATGGGATATTAATATTAAAATAAAGATCGCTTATTTCACCGGTTTCATCGGCTTTAACCTGAATCACATGAAAGTAATGACCATCATGTAAAGTCGGTTCAAAAACTTGATCTGGATCTGCCGGAGTTACCTGTACAAAGGTCATCATTGCCTTTTCTTCCCAAGTTGATATGACCTGATAGGCGGTCTCATAACTTTTTCCATCTCCTTGAATAGAGGTAATGATATTAATAAACATCAACAAATGAAATAAGGGATCTCCTTCCCCGCTTTCTTTATAAATTTTCGCGAATAAATCATGAACAAAAGGATTCAGATATTCTCCTTCTAAAAGTTGGTTTCCTAATTCAATGGCTTCATCATTATGTTTATCGAACCAAGCCTGAGCCATTTTGAGTATATTCTCATCTCGTTCTGGTGACTCCGGTTGATAAAAAGACGTCTGAGTGTAAAGCATTCGAAGCTTGGTATAATCTGTCTCAGTATCTTCTCCCTTTTTTATTTTTTC
>NZ_DAOLQM010000253.1:0-3069 GCF_035418125.1 Atribacter sp.
TTCAAATTAAAACCATGAATTTCTTTGAAAAACTGGACGTTCAGGGTTATCTTGAGTAATATTATATATATTTTACAACCGGTTTTGGAATGAGGTGTGAGGGAAAAATGATGAGTTCTCGTATTTTAATTGTTGGTAGCTTAAATATCGATATGATTCTGAAAATTGATCGAATGCCTGAGACTGGGGAAAATCTCTTTGCCCGTCAATTTACCATGCTACCCGGAGGAAAAGGAAATAACCAGGCTATCGCTTGTGCACGCTTGGGGCTCATGGTGTATATGGTTGGTAAAGTCGGAGATGATGATTTTGGAGCACGCCTTCGCTTAAATTTGGAGCAGGAAAATGTTGATTTTAATTTTGTCACCAAACAAGCTTTAACTCATACAGGGTTGGCTTTTATTTTTATCGATACCAAGGGAGAAAACCGAATTTTAGTTGCGCCCGGAGCAAACATGAAGCTTTCGGTTGATGATTTAGAAAATGCCTCCCAACTTTTTAAAACTTGTGATTATCTCATACTTCAACTGGAAGTTCCCCATAGCGTGGTAAAGAGTGCGATTCAAAAAGCTCACGAAAACAATGTAAAAGTTATTCTCAATCCAGCACCGGCTCAGCCTTTTCCGATTGAAATCCTGACCGAAAATGATGTTATAACCCCCAATCAATATGAAGCTGAAGTATTGAGCGGAGTAAAGATACGAAGCATAGAAGATGCCGTCCAAGCCTTGAAGGCTTTGGATCAACGATGTCCGTCTCGTAAGGTAATTACTTTAGGAGAAAAAGGAGCATTGGCCAGTGATTCTGGAAACCGATGCATCCATCTGGTTCCCAGAAAAATTGACGTTCAGGATACCACCGCCGCCGGTGATGCTTTTAATGCTGGTTTGGCTTATGGATTATCCAAAGGAATGGATTGGATAACGACTCTTCAACTGGCAAATAATGCCGGTGCTATTGCCTGTACCCGAATTGGTGCTCAGAGCGCTCTCCCTTATTTACGGGATATAGATAGTTTCTATTCGACTCAGGGCGCTGGTGAAATTCGATACTTCGATGTTTAATTTAACCTTTGATGAAAATATTCAAATTTTTATACGATTGATTCTGGCTTTTTTGGCTGGTGGCCTTATTGGTTATCAGCGTGAAAAAGCTGAAAAACCAGCCGGTTTACGTACTCATATATTGGTTTGTATCGGTTCAGCGTTAATAACTTTAGTATCGATTTATGGCTTTGGGAAAATGGGTTCAGATCCTTCCCGCATCGTGGCACAAATTGTCAGTGGAATTGGATTTCTTGGAGCAGGGACGATTTTCCGTTTTGGAACTTCGGTAAAAGGGTTAACAACTGCTGCCAGCTTATGGGCGATCTGTGGAGTTGGTATTGCTATTGGAGTTGGCCTTTATTTTGCTGCTCTATTATCAGTTTTATTTATTATGGCAGTATTGGCTTTATTAGAACTCTTTGAACAGCGATTAAGGACCAGGGGAGTCCATTTGATCCAAGTTCTGATATCAGATATTCCGGGGACAATTGGAAAAATTGGGGAAAAATTAGGAGAAATGGAAGTGAATATAAAAAATATAAAAATGCTTCGAGAAGGAAAAAGTTTGATGCGATGCTACCTCTGGTTAGACCTCCCCGCCCATCTTTCCTTAACGATGGTTTTAAGCATGCTTCAGGAATTAGATACCGTTCAAGAAGTTGAAGTTGATTAAAGTTTTTTATTGAAATAAAGATAAACTGAGGAACAAGAAGGAAAATTAAAGAAAAAATGGAAAAAATTACTTTACCTAAAGGAACAAAAGATATCGGAGATCCCGAAATTTTTATTTGGTATCATGTCGAAAATATTGTCAGGCAAGAGGCCACCCATTACCATTATATCGAGTTAAGAACACCTCTTTTTGAACATACTGAGCTTTTTGCTCGAGGAGTTGGAGAGGAAACCGACATTGTTCAAAAAGAGATGTACACCTTTCTTGATAAAGGAGGCCGCAGTGTAACCCTCCGACCGGAAGGAACGGCACCGGTAATGAGGTCCTATCTCGAACAGAGCTTCCATATTCACAATCCTCGGATGAAATATTTTTATATGGGACCTATGTTCCGTTATGAACGACCCCAAGCCGGTCGAATGCGGCAGTTCCACCAATTTGGCTTTGAGGCGATCGGATTTCAAAGTCCAGCAGCCGATGCGGAGATTATTCTTTTGGCCGATCGGATATATAAAAAAATTGGATTAAAAAATATCCGATTAGAAATCAATAGTTTGGGATGTAGAAAATGTAAGCCGCAATATCTCGAAACTTTAAAAAATTATTTGCGAAATCAAGCAGCTCAATTCTGCAAAAATTGTTCCAATCGGATTGAGACCAAACCCCTCCGAGTGCTGGATTGTAAAAATGAATCTTGTCAGAATATACTTCATAATGAAAGTTTCCCGATTATACAAAATTTTCTCTGTGATGAGTGTCGCACTCATCAAAACCACTTGATCGGAATTCTCGAGAGCGCTCAAATCCACCCGGTTATTAATCCTTATTTGGTAAGAGGTCTTGATTATTATATAAAAACCACCTTTGAAATGAAGACCGAAGAATTGGGAGCCCAAAATGCTATTGGAGGCGGAGGCCGATACGATAACTTATCCGATGCTTTAGGAGTAAAAGGCATCCCTGGGGTCGGTTTTGCTGCTGGGATGGAACGAATTATTCTCCTTTTGCAAAAACAGAGCGAGTCAAAAGCATTTTTCCAGAAGCCATTTATTTATTTATCTCCTCTTGATCAACAGGGAGAAAATGTTTTATTAAAGCTTTCGATCGTTCTTGACGAGAAATCAATTCCCTTTTATTTAGATTTTTCAGATAAATCTCTTAAATACCATTTTAAAAATGCTCAGCGAATGGATGCTTCTTTTATTATTATTGCTGGAGAGAATGAGCACCAGACGAAGACTTATACCTTAAAAAATTTGCTATCTGGGGAACAAAAAGTAGTTTCTCAAAAGACTCTAATTGGTGATTTGCTGGAGGCATACCAAAATGTTAAGAACACATAATTGTGGG
>NZ_DAOLQM010000254.1:0-3068 GCF_035418125.1 Atribacter sp.
AAATCATCCACGGATTCATCTGAACCGGCATTTTACCACCGCCTAAACCTTAAGGGTCATTACTATATGTATTTATCATATATATATTATTTTCTGATGTCAACTTCTATTATCTTGTTTTAGTGAAATGTTTCCATTCCTTATATTAATTTTATTCTCTCAAATCTTTGAAAAATTCACTTCTTTCATTTACACTGATAAAATAAATACCATCACCTTGGAGGGAATGGCATGAATGAGCGCGAAAGGGTAATGAATGCTCTTGAGTTTAATACCATTGATAAGGTTCCTTACCATTTAGATTTTACTGTTCCAGCCCGTAATAAAATGATTCAATACTTGAATGATCAAAATTTTGAACAAAATATCGGCAACCATTTGGCTTTTACCAAGGCACTGCCTCTCGACGCCTTTCAAGAAGTAAAACCAGGGTTTATCCGTGACGAATGGGGCGTAGTATGGAATCGTACCATTGATCCGGATATTGGAAACCCGATTCCAGTCTTCTCCCAACCAATTCTAAAAGGGTATCGATTCCCCGACCCAGACGATCCCAGACGTTTTCAAGCATTACCAGCTTTTTTAGAAAAAAATAAAGATAAATTTTGCATTTTAAAAATGTCTTATTCTCTATTCGAACGGACCTGGTCTTTACGGGGAATGGAGAATGTTCTTACTGATATGATTACCAATCCCGAATTCATTGAAGATTTAATGGACCACATAACTCAATATAATCTGAGAGTCATATCAAAAGCACTGGATATTGGATTTGATGGAGTCTATTTTGGTGACGATTGGGGATGGCAACGAGGGCTCATTATGGGACCCGCCATGTGGAGAAAATTTATTAAACCTCGAATGGGGCAGATGTATGCTTCCATTAAAAACAGAGGGAGAAAGGTTTTCCTCCATTGCTGCGGAAAGGTTGATGAATTGTTTCCTGACCTCATTGAAATAGGTCTTGATGTGTTCAACCCCTTCCAACCAGAAGTGATGGATATCTTTGCAATAAAAAAACACTATCAAGGCAAATTATCCTTCTATGGTGGAATTGGAATCCAAAGCCTCCTTCCCTTTGGGACGGTTGATGAAGTAAAAAGAGGAGTCCAAAACATTTTAGATGTAATTGGTAAAAATGGAGGATATATAGCTTCTCCTTCTCATGCTCTTCCAAAAGATATTCCCTGTGAAAACATTTTAGCCATGTTGGATGTACTCAAAAACCAATCCTAGTTTAAAATAAGAAAATTGGGGATTTTTCCCATTCATGGTTTTCCTTTTTTGTTCATTGCTCATTTCTATTGATCTATTAACCTAAGGAGGCAAAATGAGGTGAAAAGTAAAACCTCTTTCTTTATTGTTCTTTTAACCATCGCTCTATTCCAGATCATTTACGCTATTTCCTTTGCCGAGCCCATAACCTTTACTCTTATCCATGTAAATGATACCCATTCTCATCTCGATCCCGAAGCCAAAATTCTACCAATTGATGGAAACCCGACCCAGGTCCAATTGGGTGGATTAACCTTTTTAAAAACCGCTCTCGATCGTATATCGGCTGCTGATAATAACATTCTTTTCTTGCATGCTGGTGATGCAGTACAAGGAACTATGTATTTTATAAAATTTAATGGTCAAACCGACCAAATCTTCCTGAATCACATGCCTGTAACCGCAATGACTCTGGGCAATCATGAATTTGATCGTACTTCATCTTTTTTAGCAGAATTTCGTGATGGGTTATCCTTCCCAGTTTTATGTTCTAATATCGATACCAAGGCTGATGCTGATTTAAAAGGTAAATTCGTTCCTTATCAAGTTTTTGAAATTCACGGTGAAAGAATTGGAATAATTGGTTTAATTACACCGGAAGTTATAACCAGTTCTAGTCCGGGAAAATCCGTTCAGTTTTTCTCACCAGAAGCTCGAGCTCAAGCAGCCGTTAAGGACCTTCAAAGGCAAGGAATCAATAAAATAATTGTTCTTTCCCATATTGGCATTGAAGCTGATATCCAATTAGCCCGGTCAGTAAGTGGAATTGATTTGATTGTTGGTGGTCATTCACATACTTTAATGGGTGATTTTAAAGCTTTTGGTTACAATAACGAATACCCTTATCCAGTCATTGAGACTTCTCCCGATGGAGGAAAAGTTCTCATTGTTCAAGCTTGGGAATGGGCAAAGGTTTTAGGAAGAATCCAACTGAGCTTTGATGATGAAGGAACAATAATGAGTTACAACGCCCAACCTCTCCTCCTGATAGGGAATAACTTTGAACAAAAATGGCAAGATACCAATCAAGATGGGATTATAAACAAGAATGATGACTATACTCCAATAACTGCTCAAAATGCTCCAGATAAATATCAGTCAATTCTTCGGTATATAATACAGAGCGGTCAAGCTGGAATTCTCATCCCTCCAGATTCAATGAAAGCTATCTATACCCAATTTTCTTCTGGATTATTGGAACTCAAAAACACTGTAATCGCCGAATCTGTCGATGATTTAATACGCAACAGCAATAACTCAGGCCCCGGTCCTCTCATTGCTTTGAGCATGCTGAATATAACATCATCCATGGGGGCTCAAGTAGCTCTCCTTAATCCCGGCGGTGTCCGTACCGATTTTGAAGCTGGAGAGATTACCGTTGAAATGGTTTACGATTGCCTTCCCTTTCAATCAACACTGGTTCTCTCTGACCTTTCTGGCCAAGAACTTACTCAGGTTTTAGAGGATATGGTTAATTATTCGATATCCAAAGAAGCGTATAATGCCAATATTTATGCCTATATAGCTGGCTTTCGTATCCAATTGAATCCATCACTTCCTCAAGGCTCCAGGGTTTCCCAAATTGAAATCAAGCAATCCGATGGGAAATACCAGCCCTTGGAACTTGATAAAACCTACCGATTAGTCACCAATAGTTTCCTAGCCCAAGGTGGAGATGGTAATAGCGTATTAGAAAAAATCCCTAATAAACAGGATACCGGCCTAATTGATGCCGACGTTTTTCTTGAGTTCATCCAAGGCACTACCCTAAAAAATCCAACTGAAGAATTAGT
>NZ_DAOLQM010000255.1:0-3060 GCF_035418125.1 Atribacter sp.
GTTGATAGTATAGCATTTAGAGGCTATTTTCGGCCCTGTTTTTTAGTATTAAGCCTGAAATTATATCTGAAAAGATTGCTTATAAAATCAACTGTTTGAAAAGCAATTTCAAACGTATTGGAACATTAAATTAAGAGTGAAATTCTTCCTGAACAAATGAAGAAAACATATATAATTACAAACTATCCGATAATAAATAAATGCCCAACGCTTTCCTGGTAATCTTGTTTCAACGGCATCGCTCAATGAGAAGAATGCAAACGAATTGTCATCCTACGAAGGTCAGGGAGCACATGTCGGAAAAAGCGCTATGCCTAGCGTGGATGATGTGATCACGGAATTTTATGTAGCTGAGATGACTTTGCATATGGTAACGTCTGTATGAAGAAAGTTCTTTTTGTTGCAGGAAGCGGTGGGCATATTGCCCAACTAGCAATAATTCTTCAAGAAATTGGGGACAAATATGATTCTAAATTAATGCTGGAAAAATCAGATAAGTTGGGAATTGAAAGATTTTCAAGAAAATACAAAATTTTTACTGCCATCCCAATAAGGGGAAAGAACGAATCGATTGTTATAACTTTAATAAGAATCCTTGTGAATTTATTTCAATCATCCATTATTTTATTGAGATCAAATCCTGAGTACATCATTACAACAGGTCCGGGATTAGGGATCCCCGTTTGTATTTTTGGTAAAATAGCAGGAAAAAAAATAATTGTAATTGAGTCTTGGAGCAGAACAAAAACAAAATCGTATGCTGGGAAGGTATTGTATCCATTTTCTGATTTATTTCTTGTTCAGTGGCCTCAAATGCTCAAGCATTATCCCAAAGCGAAATATTTGGGTAGGTTGGCGTGATTTTCATTACGGTTGGATCAACAGCTTTTGATCCATTAATAAAGCAGGTAGATGAGATCTCTACTGATATGAAAGAGGAAATAATTTGTCAGATTGCAGATGGAAAATATATTCCCAAAAACTGTCAATATTTCAGATATAAATTAGATTTAGAGAAAGAATACAGCGATGCAGATCTGGTTATATGCCATGGGGGGGCAGGAACTCTTTTTAACTTGATGAAGTTAAACAAAAAAGTGATTGCAGTGCCCAATTTAGTCAGAAAAGATAAACATCAAACCGATTTGATTGATGCACTTTCAGGGGAGAATTATATTATCGTTTGCTATGATCTGTCAGAACTCCGAGCAAAGATGCTTGATTCGAAAAAAGTTAGATTAGACGCGTATAAAAGCCCTGAATGCAGGATTACCCAGGAAATTGTCAAATTCATTGGTGAATAAGTTCAAGAAGATGGCGAAAAGTTTCCATGCTCATTTTTGGAAAAATAGGTTGACTTCGAGAAATGAATGCCACCCTAAAAACTCGTAGGACAGAGTTCCATGGTCTTGATCATGGGTGAATGAAAAGACTGCGATATAATGATACGTGGAATGGCCTGAAAGTAGTATTTCCTATTCTTCGAGTATATTCATAGCGACTATCCATATTGTCTGAATACCAAAATATCGGCGCCGAATCTTAAATCCTGGCATCAAGGATTGCTTAGTGTAGTTGTCTGAAACGAATAATATGAAGCCAAACATCAATGCGAAATCTGATCCTTAGGCAATAGTAATACTTGATACACCAATTCTTTAATGTTGAGGGGAAAAGGCCTTACCACATATCCTGGCCGATACGATACTGAGCACCACAATAACAAACTTGATAGTAAAATTCATGATGAGGATTTGCCAGACCATGCAAACCTGTGATGAAGGGACTGGTGCGAATAGGGGTAGCGAACCACTTAGATCCTTTAAAAGCCACTGGTAGCCTCTGAAATTTGTTGATATACAACGTAATTCGATGCTTGATATTAATGGCATGAAAATTTATAACAATAATATCAAACAGTTATAAGTAAGCATGTATTTTGCATAATTGAAATAGTGCTAACATATAAATATAAAGATTGGTTCATTCATGGGAACCGCGAACATGTTGATAACTCTCAAAAAAAGATTATTTATTGAGCGAGGATTTGTTGTTAAATAGAGGCAGAAAAGTGAAGATGTCAAGTTTTTAGTTGAAATGTGTGGCACCCTTTTTTCATCATCTTTGGTCAACCTCTCTCATGCCGCCTGACGCGTGGCTTCAGTGTGTATTGCTTCAATGTTTGCTAGCACCTGTGGTATGTCTCTATAGCCTTTGATTCTTCGGAACCCTTTTTCACAGTGAAGAAGAACCGATGCGAGCCATTGTTGAGCCATAGCGCTGGTGCGGTATCTCTTTATGTTCCGCTCACAATCCCGTACAGTGGAGAACATGCTTTCAATGGGATTGGTAGAGGTAAGGGTTTTTCTGATAAGGACAGGTATGTTCAATCGGTGAAGGGTAAGGATTCCTTCGATGGCCTCCATGAGAGAATCGGCTGCTGATTCATTGATAGCACGAAGCCATTTCTCGAAATCAAGGAGCATCTCCCGTGCATCCTTATAGTCGTTCTGTTCCAGGGCAGTGGTGAATCTCCGGTGGGCTTCCTTCCGGTACTTCTTTGCCAGATGCCCCTGGATGTTTCTGTCCTTATGAGTGGTGGACCACGTCTTGATAATCCCCCTGCCTCCATCTGTTATCCAGAGGATGTTTTTTGAAAGGGTAAGGCGTCGTCTCTCCAGATCGGCATGAAGCCCGGTACAGACCTCATGGTTTTCCGTAACGCCCTGCCAGAACCCGAGAACGTGCTTGGCTCCCTCTGTGTCGATGCCCAGGGCAACCATGTATGCTTCTCCTCCCCGATGGATCGTATTGATAAAGAGGGCAAAGATGGTGAGGTCTCCGAGGTCCCGTTCTTTGAACACGGTGAGGTTTTTCGCAGTGACCGCAATGATATCCGAAGAAGGAGAGACTCCGAAGGCACGGGCGGACTCACACACGGTTTCCCGGTATCTTCTCGCTGAAATGCCCAGGAGCACTTTCTTCAAGAGCTCTTCTGAAAACCCACCTGGTTCCTTCAGCATGGTGTAACTTTCCAAGGGGATTTCTCCTTCCGGTCCC
>NZ_DAOLQM010000256.1:0-3049 GCF_035418125.1 Atribacter sp.
GATCCATTGTTCCTTTCCTAACGAAAGGTTAGTGGTGGATCTTACACAATTACCAAAAATTAAACCTAGGACTGTTAGGGCATGGATCAAACAGGGGAAAATTAAAGCGTTTTATATTGGTGATTTAGTTAGAATTCACGAAGATGACATTCAGTCATTTATTACAGAATCAAGGAAACTAGACTCCTAAAAAGAATAGTATTCACTCATTTTAGTTCTAATTAGTTGCTCTGATACATGCTCATGATAAGTTACTTCAATTAATTTTATTCCAATTTCTTCACAAAGATTTCTTTTTAATTTATCCCTTAATTTCAATTTATCAAGTGATTTTTTTCCTCCAAAATGCTTGAATGGTTTAAAATGTTGAATGCCTTGATATTCAAAACCAATTTTTAGTTCTTCAATGAAAACATCAATTTCAAGCCCTTTTAAAAAATCTGGTCGATAATGATGAATAATATGAAATTCTGGAAACATAGATTTTAATGTATTATAGAGAATCGTTTCATTTACCCAGGCTTCCCCCACCTTTTTAAAACCAAATTTTATTCTAGCGTTATTTTCAGCAAATTTTAAAACTCTTCTTTTTATTTTTGAATTTATGATGTCATCTAGTTTAAAATGTAAAATTTCTGGAAATGAGTTACATTTTTCGATTGGTTCTTCGTCAAGCAATTCAAATAATTCATCTGGGCAAATCTGTGTATTAATACGAATAATACCAGGATCAACACAAATTTGGATTCCTAACTCATATGCCTCTTTTTTAATGTACCACCCATAATTCTGCTTAAAAGAGCCCCCATACATTTCATGGCAATATCGAAGATTCGGAGTTTTCTTATTACACTCATGGCATAAATTATCTTTAAAAATAAATTGGTTAATAATGTCTTCATTTCCCTTAATTTTAGCATTAATTAATGTTTTTACAAATTTTAATGGGAAATCCGAAGATGAAATAAAATACCTCTTTTCAGGAATTGTTTGATACCCTATCGGATGTTCAGAAAGTCGAAATTTTATATAACTTTGAATTGCCTCTTTACAGCATGAACAAAATGTAATTTTTTTGTTTAAATCTTCTTGAAATGCAAAAAATGCACCATAAAAACCTGGATATAACACATAAGGATATGGTAATTTTTCTATTTCGATAATTTCATTTTTAAACGCCACCTCTTTCTTAAGATTATTATTTTTCATTTAATTTATCAGTGACTTCCGGTAGAGTGTTATTTTTTGGGGGTTTTTATTTAATCGAGAGGGTTCTTACCAATTTTCAAAATTATTTTCCCATTATCCCTTTAACCCGTTCTCTTTTCTCCTGTGACTTCTCCAACCATGGGGTTGCTGTAGAGAGATACCCTAATGCTCCGAAGGATCCTGCATCCTGAACTTTTGAGAGGTCAACACATGCCATCCTAAGATCGCTCAAGCCTCCGAGATAGTCCTGTTTTGCCGTTGCATATTTCTGGGATACTTGGATGGCCGAGATTGCGTTGTAGTGCCGGTCAATAGTGTCGATCATAGCCTTCGATTTCTCGGACATGGCTTTTACGTCGACATTAAGGGATCCCTCTGGACCCATGGCTGTGCGCATCTGATTCCCATATTCAATCACATCGTGCTCGGATGCCTCCCACGCTTTCCTGAACTCATCATCAGGGTTACCACCCGTGCACCCCGAGAGCGCGATAGCTAAAATTAGCGATATAAAAAGAAGGATGTGGATAGTTTTCATATTGTAGTACTAATATTAGAACAGAAATAAATAGGTTGTGTAATATAACCAATGGTCACAGGATGGGATCTGAACTTAAGTATACTGGAGTTTTTACAAAAAGAAGCTCCGGGCCGTGAAGGTCGGCCGGGAATACCGGATCACTGAGTCAGCAATAAATGATATTATAAATTAAAAAAAAGCATTTTAATAAAACTTTTATAAGTGTCCAGGTTCTTCCTCGCTACTGAACGCTTTTTAAAAGTGTTGTTTATACATGGCGACTTATATCGCCATATATATTAGTTTAATAGCCAACAGCTTGCGCACCATATACAGCTTGCTGGTGTGTAAATCCTTCGTATTCGAGTTGTTTAATTAATCCATCTCGTGAAAAAGCCATTAATCTTAAATAGTCTTTAGCTTTTAATGCTGCTTGCTCATTCCAGTCAGCACCAGATTGATCTACTCCATATACAGCTTGCTGGTGTGTAAATCCTTCGTATTCGAGTTGTTTAATTAATCCATCTCGTGAAAAAGCCATTAATCTTAAATAGTCTTTAGCTTTTAATGCTGCTTGCTCATTCCAGTCAGCACCAGATTGATCTACTCCATATACAGCTTGCTGGTGTGTAAATCCTTCGTATTCGAGTTGTTTAATTAATCCATCTCGTGAAAAAGGCATGACTCTTAAGTAATCTAATGCCTTCCTTGCTGCATTATTTTCGCCCAATGTTATCTTATCCGGCTTTTCTCCTGCAATTGGTGCCGGCGTCGATACAGGTGTGGTTAGCGTCGATACAGGTGCGGTTGGCGTCTTTGGGTTTGATGTACATCCCGTAATCCCGATTACTGCAATTAAAAGAAGTCCGGTTATGAAAAAGACCACTAGTCTCTTCATGGTATGGACTATGTTACACGGTTCGATAAAGATTGCTGATGTTCTGGGTGGTGATTCCCAACCCGGGAAGATTTTTTTATAAAGCCCCGAAAAAAAACGATCCTCATAGAAGCGCTGTAGCGGCAATTCTCACCTGTGATCATACAATGATACCCCACCATGAAAAAAACGCGAATATGACCCCTCAAAAAACACCATTATAACCTTTTTTCACCGTCTGTAAGTGGTAGAGGCATTGAACTATGCTTTCCAAAACTCCGGGCTGAGGCATTTTGAATAAGGGTTCGCATTCTCCTTTTTTTTTCGTCTTGTTTGATGTCTTCCGGTAACACTATCGGGACGAAACTAACCCTTTCAAACCATCATTGAATAGTGGATGGAAGAATACTATGACCAGGCGTGTTGGTTCTCTTTCTCCCACC
>NZ_DAOLQM010000257.1:0-3045 GCF_035418125.1 Atribacter sp.
GCATGAAAATCTATTCTGTAAATATTGTAAAAAGTGAAAAGGGATTAAAACAAAATAAGAAAGAATGAATTTAACAATTCCCCTCCTTGGAGGGGTGCCGTTTTACGGCGGGGAGGGTGCCTTTAATCGGTCATCTTTTGATTTTTTTTAAAAAAATTGCTAAATGAGATTGCCACGTCGCTAAACCAAAGGACGGTTGGGCTCCTCGCAATGACGGATTTAAAACGAGTATAATAAATCAAGCCCCTTCAAGGGAATTTTAAAATGTAGGACGCAATGTATTACGCCTAATTATTATAGCGACATACCATGGCATGTCGAATCTTGGGTTTTCATCTTCACCTGGTACTTCTAAGCAGCATGAGGGTCTATCCTTTTAATACAATAAACAGAAAACAGCTAACAATAAAGAATGACATCATTCTTAACTAATCTTCATTCCTAATTTCTTAATGGTAAAATGAATAAAAATACTCAATTAGGTATTTTCTGCAACAAAAATAACTAAGGAGGAAAGGAGTTTATGAAAAATTTTCGATTAGTTTACTTTTTTATATTTTTATCTTTGAGCTTTTTACTTATAGAGCAAATCGCATTTAGTCAGAATCAATCGTCAACCAGTCAGCCCTTTGACATCGAAGTAGTTGAAGTACCTGAAGTGTTGGTATTTTCTGTGAAAAAGGAAATCCAAGACTTTTCCCAGGAATTACCACAACTCATACATAATTCCGTAGTTGAGCTAACCAAAATGGGAGGGAAGCCCGCCGGACCGTTAATTGTCCTTTATTATTTAGAAAATGTAGATTTTAATCAAACTTTAGGAAAGATCTTAACCGAGGTAGCTTGGCCGGTGGATAATGCTCAATATTCCAATAACCAACTCCCAAAAATTAAAGCAGCTCGTATTATGTTCAAAGGTCCTTATCAAGGCATGAATGCTGTTTACCAATCAGTTCATTCCTGGTTAGCTCAAAAACATTATAAAATTGTTTATCCCACCCGAGAAATCTATCATAATGATCCGGCTACGACCCCGGCTGAGGAGTTACTTACCGAAATTCTTATACCTGTAGAAGAATTAAAAGAATAAGAACAAACAACGATCTCTTGACGAGGTTTATAAAAAATCCTCCCCTTGATAAAGGGGAGGATTTTGAAGAAGAAGTTATTGAGATTTAATTTTATTCGTCAACAATTCGATCAAAACACCCAATATTTCCGTCGTTAAGCATATCAACAGTCATCTTATATGCTTTTCCCAAGGGATCAACTTGAAAGTGTACAAATCCCGCTTCATCTAAATAATCTGTTAAAGAAGACGTGAAGGTGTCTCGGTTCCATGGCTGTAAAACAACCTTGATTTGCTTAGGCCCGAGGGTAAATACTAAGTTATCACCTTCAATACTCACCACAGCTTCACCATAAACGGGATTTGCATATTCACCAATATAGAACTCCAAAGGAAGAGGTTTTTCCTTGGGAATATCAGGAATTTTAGCTTCCTGGGATAGAGTCTCTTTATATGTTTTTAGGCTTTCTGCACTCCAGTCTTTTGAGGGGTTACCAAAATAAAGATCAACAAACTGTTTTCCCAATGCCTCGGGAAGTGATGTATCGGACATATTGGTCAGAACGACAATTCCCAATTTAGCCTCAGGTATAATCTGTATTACAGATTTAATGCCAGAAGTTCCTCCATTGTGCCAAATTAGTGGATAGGGTTCATATTTTGTCGTAATCCAAGCAAAATCATAAAAGTTGTTTCCATCTGATATGGTTTTGGGAGAATGCATGTATTGAATATTTTCTTTGCTGACAAGCTGTTTTCCTTCATAAACTCCTTCATTAAGTTGAAGGACCATCCACTTTGCCATATCGATAACATTCGAATTAATCCCACCAGCAGGAGAATAGGTATACACCCAATCAATATATTGCCAATCCATCGGGAGCACTTTCGCTTGACCCTTTAAATTTTGATGGAGATAGGCAACATTTGGAGCTTGGGTAAAACCATCTTGGATGCAAGTGGTATCATTCATTCCTAATGGATCCAATATTCTTTCTTGTAAATTCTCTTCCCAGGTTTTTCCAGAAACTTTTTCTACTAAAGATGCTGCAACTAAAAAAAGATTGTTCATATAAGCAAATTCACAGCGGAAACTACTTATGGGTTGAATATAACGAATAGAATTTATAATATGCTCACGACCATAGCCAATGAAAGAAAGGAAATCACCTGCATACCCAGGCATACCACTATGTTGAGCCATAGCATCATTGATGAGAAATTCTCGGGTTACCCAGGGATCATACATTCGAAAATCAGGGAGATAGTCAATTACTTTATCTTTCCAGTGAAGCTTTCCTTCGTCGACCATCATGGCGACTAAGGCTGCGGTGAAGGCTTTTGAAGTTGAGCCAATCTGGAAAATTGTCTTTTCATCAACTGGATCATTTTCTCCAACTTTTTTTACTCCAAAGCCCTTGGCATAGATCATTTCATCTCCTTGGACGATCGATATAGCCATTCCAGGGACTCCCCAATCTTGACGAGCTTGTTCAGCATAGTCTTCAAAATCAGTAAGAAATTTCTGTAATGTTTCTTGATCAGGAGGATTAATATTATTGCTGGCTAAAGAAGTAATTGAAAGAAGAAATATACAACTCATTATAAAAAAAATGAAAAAGAATGATTTGGTAAACAAGAATTGACGTTTTTTTGCCATTTTTTTCTCCTTTGATATTTTTTAAAAATCAAATACTTTTTTTTAAAAACTTTATCTAATATTCCTTATTTAAAGTTATCGGTAAAATTATGAATTTTATTACTTAATTTCTAATTTTATTTTGTCCTATTTTTTATATTAAATTATTGACTGTATATTCATTACACACTACTGTCTTTATTGTATAGCTATAAAAGCCATGAAAGGTTAAAATGGATGGTAATTTAATTTTTAATAAACCCCTATCAATGGAGGAATAGGATGAAAAGAAAAGTTGCCAAACTCATATCGCCAAAAACTTTTGTTATTGAGCAAG
>NZ_DAOLQM010000258.1:0-3009 GCF_035418125.1 Atribacter sp.
ATACCGAATCCAATCCGACTGAAATCCAGGTTCACTGTAAAAAAGAAAAGCTCCTTCCTAAATTATATATCCTGGCAGTTGGGGTGAGTGAGTATGACGACCCACAGGTAAATGATCTCTTTGCACCTCGATATGACGCTCAAACCTTTGTGGCAACATTAGTGACTCAACAGGGATTACTTTACCGGGAAGTTATTCCAACCCTCCTTGTGAATGAGGATGCTACCCGTTCTCGGGTAGTGGAAGCGATGAACACCATTATTAACCAAGCCCAAGAAGAGGATGTGGTAATATTTTTTTGGGGTGGTCATGGCAGTTCCCGTCAAGAAGGTTGGGATCCCCCCTTCTTTTATGCTTTACCGGCAAATGTTTTTGTTGTGCCTCGAACTATTTATCAACTCGATCAAGATATGGTTACCTCAAATCTCATTTCTGATTTTTTCTATCGAGTCAAAGCCAGAAAACAGGCCATCATTTTAGATACTTGTCACTCAGGTGCTGCAGTCGGCATTTATCAACAGGGTCTTTTAGGTCAAGAACAAGCAGTTAGGGACCTTTATCGAAATGTTGGAGTAGCAGTATTAGCTGCATCCTCAGCAACTGAAAGTGCTTACGAATCAGTTATAGTGAAAGCTGGGTACTTTACTTTTTCACTTCTCTATGCCCTGAGTGGTGATATTATGCTCGATTCAGATCAAAAATCAGCCAGCAAGCTTTATGGATTTACCTCCAATGCTGATTATAATCGAGATGGAAACATAACTATCAATGAAGTTTCAAAGTTTTTAAAAGAAAAAGTACCAACTTTAGGGGACCAAACCCCTCAAACCTTCACTCAAGGTTTGAATTTTCCTTTATATACTATCAACCAGGACATAACACCTTTCGATGAAACATTACAGTTGATCTTTACACCACCAAACGGAATAAACTTTTTACAGGATATTCAATATGGAACCCGCTATTCAACCCCAAACAATGGTGAGCTATATTTGTTTGATTACCCACCTGAGGTTGATATTCAAGGGCAAGTCAACCAGATTGTTGCCGGCCAACCATTTCAATGGGAAGTAGCAGTCAAGGTCGGAGATGATAATGCTATAGTTAAAGCCTATACTTATTCTCGAAATCAGAAAAACTATGCTCTGCTGACCGCAATCTATCCAGGAACCGGTGTACTCCTTCTTATAATCGTCCCATCCGAAGAATATCAATCTGCCCAATCCTGGATCATGCCAGCTATCACTGGAGTGAAAATTAAGAAATAAGGGAAAATTTTAAGTGTTATTGATAATACTTCATTCATTACTGGATTTTCAGGAGAAAGTAAAACATCTCTAAAGGAGGAGTCCATTATATGAAAAGATTAAGATTTGTCATCTTTATTGCTTTCATGATAACTTGGATTTCTGGATTGGGATTGGCCCAAAATAGTGGAAATATTCTCAATCTTCCTGGTGTTGGCCAACCTACCCCTTCTACCGGTCAAACTCCCGGCCAGCTCCCGACTCTTGATTTCTCCCAAAGCCAACCGGCAACTCCCACTCAGCAACCGACCCTTCCCATTCCAAGTACACCTCAACCTGGCCAAATTCAGATCCTTGACCCCAACCAAACTCAAAATCAAGGACAACCAATCCCTGCAGTCTGGAAAAAATATAATCTTAAAGACATAGTCGGTACCATGGATCAGGTGGGAAGAGGCCAAATCGAATATCCGGAAAACTGGCAGGTTATTCCTGATAGTTTCAATCGGATGGTTAGTTTGAATGAGGATGCCAGTGGTTTAGTATCTTTTAGGCTTTACATCATTAGTTACGTGAGATATTCCAATGCCACCGATTATGTTGCCGCCATTGTCCAAATGCTTTCCTCAACTGTTTCTAATATTCGAGTTATCAATAAGGACGAGCAAAATATCACCAACCAAGCGGTAGCTTCCTATGGGGCGAGCGAAACAATTGCTCGTTATGAACTACAGGGAAATTTCCAAGGAACCGAGATGACAATGTGTATCGAAACCTGGGTATATTCGCTTTACGAGAGCAATTTAGGTAATGCTGTTATATATTGGGCTCCAACCTCAGCTTATCAGCAAAAATATAAAGACTTTTTTAGCCGGATGATGACTTCTTATAAAAATTCCTTAAAATAAAAAAGAGGCATGGGGTAAGCTCTTTTATTGATTCCCCATGCCTACAATTCATACCGCTTAAAAGATTATAAACTTTTGGCTTTCTGAATAATATTTTCTACTGAGAAACCAAATTTCTCCATGACCAGCTCACCAGGAGCCGATGCACCAAATCGATTCACTCCAATAACAATTCCCTGCGTCCCAACATATCTTTCCCATCCAATTGGAACTCCAGCTTCAATTGAAATCCGTTTCTTAACCGATAGCGGGAGAACTTGATGACGGTATTCCTCCGATTGCTGCTCAAAAAGTTCCCAGGATGGCATACTGACCACTCGAACTTTGGTTCCCTCAGCTGTCATTTTTTCGTAAGCTTTTAAAGCAAGTCCAACCTCAGAACCGGATGCAATCAAAATAAGATCAGGAGTTGAAGAATCACAATCAGCAAGAACATAAGCTCCTCGAGCGACCCCTTCAGCTGATGCGTACTTGGTTTGATCGATCACCGGTAGTTTCTGGCGGGAGAAAATTAAAGCCACCGGACTTTTGGCACCAACCGCTATTTTCCAGGCTTGAGCGGTTTCGTTGGCATCAGCGGGACGGATAACCATTAAGTTAGGAACTGTTCTTAAGCTGCTGATATGTTCTACTGGTTGATGGGTTGGTCCATCTTCACCGAGACCGATTGAGTCGTGGGTAAATACATAGATAACATGGAGGTTGGAAAGCGCTGCCAGACGGATAGCCGGTCGCATATAGTCGGAAAAGGTAAGGAAAGTAGCACCATAAGGAATAATACCGCCATGAAGTGCCATTCCGTTAAGAATGCTTCCCATGGCATGCTCCCGAATACCAAACATTATGTTTCTTCC
>NZ_DAOLQM010000259.1:0-3008 GCF_035418125.1 Atribacter sp.
TCGATTTCATTTTTTATATCATATCAAACAATGAAAGTCAATTCACTTATTAACTATAATTTTGCAGGTAGCAACTATAGACTCTTTAAGAAAATTCAATAAAATTTCTTCTTAATTCTCACTTTAAGCATACCCACCGGCAACGATCATGACCTGTCCAGTTACAAACCCAGCCTCTTCAGAGGCAAAAAAGAACACACTTTCAGCAATATCGTCAGGGCGTCCTAACCTACCAACAGGTATTTTTTTAATGAGTTGAGGAATGACCTCAGGTGTAGTGGTGGCATGAAATAGATCAGTTTCGATCTTACCCGGGGCAACAACATTAACCGTAATTCCCTGTGAAGCATAATCTCGAGCCAAAGCTTTACTATAAGGAATGATTGCTCCTTTGGTTGCAGCATAATGTGATCCCGAAGATCCACCAGTAATAGCCGCTGTTGAAGAGATATTGATAATTCTTCCCCAATGTTTTTCTATCATCATTGGTAGGGCATGAGCACAGCATAAGAAAACACCTTTCATATTGACTTGATAAAGGCGATCCCACATTTCCTCGTCTATAGTCGTGGTTGATTTGCTCCGTAATTGACCCTCGCCGGCATTATTAACCAAGATATCAACCAGGCCGATATTCTCCTGAATGTATTCAAACATCCTCTTTACTTGGTCCTTTTTCGATACATCAGCACGAAAAGCTATACCTTCACCTCCTAAGGAACGAATTTGTTCAAGTGTTTCCTGAGCGGCATTTTCATTTTGATAGTAATTAATAACTATTTTTGCTCCTCCGTGGGCAAGACGAAGAGAAATTCCCCTTCCTATACCGCGACTTCCACCGGTAATTAAAGCAACATGACCACTTACACCAGGCATAAAAAATAACCTCCAAATAATATAATTGAACTTTTAAGCATGAAATCAACTATTGCCCTAAATTCATAAGAAACGAAACAATCTCGGTTGATTTTTCAGGATCTACGATTTGTGAATGATCTAGGAAACCGTTCAGGAAATATTGATTTTTTGGTAAAACTGTACTTCCTTTAAAAAGAGCCGAATCCTTAGGTACATATCCATCATTATCACCGGGGATCATCTTATAACAAATAAGCGTCAGATTATCAAAGTAGTCATCTCGTTGCCATTTCCAAACCACCTTTGATTGGCAATTTTCATTTTGACAAATTGTGGTACGAATTGGTTGGCTATCTATAACACTAGCAAATACGATATATTTTTTTCGGTTTTCGATATCATTTTGATTTGAAGAGAGTTCGTTGATAAAAGAAGAGGTCTCTTTCATATCGGCAACTCCTGGCATGAGAGACTTTTGAATCCAGGTGCTAAAATTATCTGATCCGAGTAATTTGGCACCAAGGTCGGCTAAGGGAGTTCCCTGATGCGGTGTGCCAAAAGTTATCAGTTTATCTACTGTACCACCCTGAGCAATATAAGATCGAGCTACTAACCCTCCCATGGAATGGGCAATAATAATTGGATTTTCAATTCCATTTTCATTCATTTTTTTATAAAGATCAAGGCCGTTCACTGCAATTAAGTCTGCCCAATTATATTGGAATATCCAAACTTGATGATTATCATAAAAACCTCTTTTTTCCAATTCATTTAATAATTTATTCCACCGGCTTCCATCGCTGTTCATCCCATGGATAAAAATAACTGGTTTACCAACTCCTCCCTTCATAGTTAAATGATTTTTCATGGTCCAAAATCCTTTTGATTGGTCAGTGTTGGTTTTATGAACTTCAAATAGCACTTGCCCTTTTTGTCCGAGATCGCTTGACCATTTCCCCACCCAAGCTCTTTGATCATCAACCCATAAACCTTCAAAAGTCAGCTTTTCACTATGGAATCTCGCGGTAAAGGTAATGTTTCTATCCTTTTGTTCGCCGGATATTGGACCTTCCGAAAAACCATACGAATCAACTCGAGAAAGGACACCAAATACCTTCTCACCTATTTGATTAATATGAACAAAGAATATTTGACTTGGTTTATCTTCCCCATAATCCTCACCTGGTTCAAATAGTGGCATCCCTTGCCACCGACCAGCATAACCATAAGGACTATCTGTGATATCGACCAGGATAAAGCAACCAGATAAAAAAAGTAAAAGAAAAAACATAGAAAAAATAAATAAAAAATAATGTTTTCCCTTTTTTTTATTATGGGAAATTTTTGTTTCTTTCATGAGTAATGAATCCTCCTGGTAGTATAATGATACGGTAAAATATTATAACCTTTAAAAATTTGATTTCACTATTTTTAATCAAAAAATAAGCGAGATAAAAATGACTTCAGATGCTAAACTAAGGAAGAAAAGTTCTTTATTAGATAATTTTACCCCCTATTATTCTCCTCCCCATGATACCGGTGAATTCAGCATGTGGTTTATCTTTTACAAGAACGAGCTCTTGATTCAAGAAAAACAAGGTTCTTATCATGTACCACTTCTCAATATTGTAGAACAGGACAAACTCCCTTTGATAAATCAGTTTTACTTGGGTCAGTATGATTCGATCCATTGCTTTGGAGCGGAGATAAATCCCAAAACATCAACTCCTTCCGGCTATCAATCTTTGGGGTTGCGTCAGCTTTTTGGTTTGATCAGTGATGACTTATTAACCCTTGCCGGGCGCGCAATTCACTTGCTTTACTGGGATTCAACCACACAGTTTTGTGGCCGCTGTGGCCATACCACATTACTAAAAACTGATGAGCGAGCCAAAGAATGCCCTCAATGCGGCTTAATTAATTACCCACAGTTGGCTCCGGCGGTTATTATTTTAATTGAAAAGGATAATGAAATTTTATTAGCTCGATCTCCACGTTTTAAACCCGAAATGTATAGTGTAATTGCTGGGTTTGTTGAACCAGGAGAAACTTTAGAACAAACAGTATTAAGAGAGATACGCGAAGAAGTCGGGATCCAAGTTCATAATATCCAATATTTTGGAAGCCAGCATTGGCCATTCCCTCAATCT
>NZ_DAOLQM010000260.1:0-2963 GCF_035418125.1 Atribacter sp.
TTTTGAAAAACCTGCATGACTGAAAAAGTAGAATAAGCAATTTTTCTCACCTTACACACTGGCAAGGTTTCAGCTAATGTTTCCACTACTTCGTCCAAGGGTGAATTCCGTTGAAGCATGGAAACTATGATTCGCGTAGTTAGTGTCGATAGAATACTGGCTTTTACTCCGCTCCCTAATCCATCAGAAAGGGAAACAATGGTGGAAAGGTCATCTTTCTCGATGCGAACACTATCCCCACATAATTCTTCGCCCCATTTTGATATCTGAGCTTGAGCAACTTCAACAAATATATCATTCATTCCTCGACATTTTCTCCTCGAAGAATTTTCATGAGCTTACTGAGCAACGATTTGGTTTCAGCAGTTGTTTCACCTAAAAGACTGGCAATTTCCTGAGCAACCAACATTTGATTAGTAATAACCTGCTGAGCTTTTTCTAAGGTTTTTCCACGGATTTCTTCCATCATTTGTTCTTGATCTTTTTGTTTGGTTAAATCAACAAACACCCCCATGAGCAGTCCAGACTTTTCTAAATAAAAAACTGAAAGCTTTACATAAACATTGTTATATTGTGGATAATGGATTTCCTGGCTATTTGCTTTCTTGGTTCTGAGGACTTCAATAAAAATTGAAGGATCTATAAACTCATCCAGCATCTTTCCAACCATTAAACGTCCTTTAAGATCGAATATTTGACGCAGAGCTGGATTCATGTCAACAATTCTCAGGTTTTCATCAACTAAAATGATTCCATTCGGTGTCACCGCAATCAAAAAACTGGAAAAGGATTCAGCACGAGCTCTCATATTGGGAATGCACATTTCAGCTTCGGCTAAACCTTGATATACAGCAATTGCCTTTTCTCGGCAGGTATCGTAACCACAAGCCCCACAATTGAGCTCATCTTGCGGGGTAAATTTACCGGTCAAGGTTAATATCTTTCTTAATTCTTCTTCTGATGGTTGTGGTTGAGGAATGGGATGAGGATTAAATTCACGCCTCAGTGATGGGAGTTCGAGGATTTTTCGTGCACCATCAAAATTAGTGCCCTGCTGAGAAAATTCAATAATCTTTTTTCTTCTTTGATAAAGAGAAAGAGGTGATTTGAGAAGAGGCCCATCAATGCATCCCCCTTCACAGCTCATCATTTCAACCATTTTTAAACCTTCTTTTTCTTTTTCAAAATTATCTAAAAATCGCTGACATCTTTCAATTCCAGTAATAACAACTGATTCCTGAGATAGGATTCCAGTATCAAAATCACCGGTTTTGAGCAAACCTCCTTCAACTGGGAAGGCTCTTGCCCATTGAACCGATGAGAGGTCCTCGCTTTCGAAGGGAAATTGTTTGAGATCGATATTCGCTTGAGTGAGCCACTCTTTCAATTCATCAAAAGTTAGCGCAACATCGACTTCATCAATTATTTCACTTTCTTCTCTTTCAGCTTTTTTGGCAATACATGGTCCAACAAAAACCACCCGAGGATGTTGATCTTCAAATTCTTTTTTGAGAAGACGAGCATGAGCAACCATTGGAGAAACCACTGGAGCCAAGGAAGAAATATGCTGAGGGTAATACTTATAAATGAAAGCATTTATTGTCGGGCAGGAACTGGTAATTATTGCCTTGTTCCCTTCTTTTACTAACTGAGCGTGTTCTAAGGCTACCAATTCAGCAGCTTCCGCAGTTTCACGAACAACGGCAAATCCTAATGATTTTAGAGCATTAAAAAGCTGACCAGGCATAATATCAGAAAAAGCTGCAACAAAAGAAGGAGCTAAGCTGGCAATAACAAATTCTTTATTCTCAAGGAAATTCTTAACTACTCCGGTATCATTTCTTATAACCTTAGCATCCTGGGGACAAACTAAAACACACCGACCATCCTTGATGCAACGTTCATCAATAATTTCGGCATGTCCCATGCTAAAACGAATAGCCTTAACCGGGCAATGACGTACACATTTATAACAGTCGCGGCAACTGGTTTTAATCGTTGAAAGTATGCTCAATCAGCTAATCCTCCCGAACCTTCACCAAGATCTTTTCTTCAAAAATACGTTGAAAATTATCGGGAGTAACTCCGGTTTCTATTTCATCATCTATGACTATAGTTACCCCCTCTTGGCTGCATTTACCTAAACAAAAAGTACCCTTCAGTTCAACCTGATCTCGTAAGCCAAGCTTGCTGATCGTTTCTTCACATTGGTGAATTATGTCATAAGCTCCCTTTAAATGGCACGAACTTCCCACGCATATAGCAATTGTCACCATTCATGTACTCCTATTCTTTCTTTTAAGCACCTGTCAAACAATATCTTTTGAAGATCAATATTCTCTTTTTTCTCTTCATCTTTAGGTAATTCATTTTTAATGAAAAAAGAGTATTTACACTATCCAAATAAGCCTATCATTATAACACAATTTCTTTTTACTTTTATTTAATTTTGAATAATTTCGTTCTTTATTTTGGAATTGGGAATATCCAAATCTCGGTGGATTCGGGAAGATTTTCTCGGGTAATTTCAACCTGGGTTTCCGAAAGAGTTTTCACTTTAAAAAACTGATAGGTAAAATTTTCAACTGGTTGAAGCTCAAATTTAAGCAAGGGGGTTCGATAATGCATGGGAATGACGACTCTCGGTTTTAAATGCTCCACCAGAGTTTGGGCTTCATGTCCATTAATCGTGTAAATTCCACCTACTGGCACCAGGAGAATATCCAGTGGTTTCCAGGATTCAATCTCTTCCAAACTGGGTAGCATACCCATATCACCGGCATGAATTAATGATAAACCGTCTATTTCTATTCGATAAACAACATTTTCGCCTCTCTCTTTCCCCTTTTTATGGTCATGGTAAGTTTGAAAACCTTGTATTTGATACCCATCCCGAACATATATACCCGCTTTTTGAATAATTTCTGGATTTCCTCCAATGATTTGAACATTATTATGATCAT
>NZ_DAOLQM010000261.1:0-2958 GCF_035418125.1 Atribacter sp.
GGCTTCTTTCTTTTTTCCTCTCCCCTGGTGGGAGAGGATTAAGGTGAGGGGGTAACTCATTTTCATCCTCACTTGGTGCCACCAACTGGCATGGGCATCTATTAAAAAGTGACAAGAGGTGATGGAAATGCTAAACTTTCTCTCCAGATATCATTGATGATAACTAAGCCCGGGCAATGAGGCCCAAATGTCTGTTAATTTTCCTAATGAAAGGTGAGATACTTGATGGGTTGCAATTATGATGTGATTGTTGTTGGTGGAGGACATGCTGGTTCTGAAGCCGCATATATATCAGCTGTAATGGGTTTGAAAACTCTCCTCATCACCAACTCGATTCACCATATTGCTCTTATGCCTTGCAATCCTGCAATTGGAGGACCAGGAAAAGGACATGTGGTAATGGAAATTGATGCTTTGGGCGGTTTGATGGCCAAAGTAACTGACCAATGTACTCTCCATATTAAAAAAGTAAATACCGGTAAGGGCCCAGCCGTTCAAACTCTCCGCGCTCAAACCCAACGGGATCAGTACAGCCTTATCATCCGTAAATACTTAGAAAATACTCCATTTTTATCTATTTTTCAGGGAGAGGTATCTGATTTGATACTCAATTCCAATGGTGAAATCTCTGGTGTTAAAACTTTTCATGGAATTCGTTTCCAATGTCGATCAGTTGTCATAGCAACCGGTACTTTTCTGAATGGAGTGATTAAGATCGGCGAGATTAGTTATCCAGCCGGTCGTCAGGGTGAATTCCCAGCCAATCATCTCAGTCAATCACTCCGCCAAAAAGGATTTGAAACTGGTCGTTTGAATACTTGCACTCCACCCCGTATTGACAAAAGAACCATTGATTTTAAAAAATGTGATGAACAAAAAAGTGATGACCTACCCCTCTGCTTTTCTTGGGAAAGCACTCCTCGAGCTTACGAAGGGTCATCAGTTTTCCTTACTCGAACCAACGAAAATACCTGTGAAATAATCCGAAAAAATTTTGACCGTTCGCCTCTTCTTTACCATTTCAGCGACAGTTCCCCGGTTCGGGAGTGTCCTTCTCTGGAAGATAAGGTATATCGATTCCCTGATCGTGTAAGTCACTTGGTTTTTCTTGAACCGGAAGGTGAAAAAAGCAATGAAATTTATGTTCAAGGGGTATTTACATCACTTCCAGAGGAGACTCAATGGCAAATCCTTCGTTCAATATCCGGGTTAGAAAACTGTCATATCATTCGTCCTGGATATGGAATTGAATACGATTTTATCTTACCTACTCAGCTTAAACTGTCTCTGGAAAGCAAGCCAATTCCCGGTCTCTTTTTTGCCGGACAAATTAATGGAACATCCGGGTACGAGGAAGCTGCCGGTCAGGGAATTTTAGCCGGAATTAATGCTGGACGTTATGTTCAAAATAAACCAGCCATAATTTTACAACGTGATGAAAGCTACTTAGGAGTTATGGTCGATGATTTAATCACCAAAGGAGTCGAAGAACCCTATCGGCTTCGAACTGGCAAAGTAGAATATCGTCTTCTCATTCGCCATAGCAATGCTGATGTTCGGTTAGCGGAATATGGCTACCAGGCGGGAACGATTTCTCTAAATCGATATCGGATGATTCAAGAAAAGAAAAACATCATTGCCCAAGAAGTAAAGCGCCTTGAAAATACTAATATTTTTCCATCAGTAGATTTGAACCGGTTTTTGGAAAAAAAACATACCAACCCATTGCCAGAACCAACCCGAATAAATTCTCTCCTCACCAGACCACAAATTAATTATTATGACCTTTCTCCTTTTGATCCCGATCGACCTTTTCTTTCTCCAGATATACTTGAAGAAGTAGAAATACAAACCAAATATCGGGGGTATATCGAGAGGCAGATTAAATCGGTTAACGAATTCCGTCAAATGGAAAACCGACCAATCCCACCCCACTTTCCTTTTGATCAGCTTAAAATCCTTTCTCGCGAGGCTCAAGAACAGCTACAGGCATTGCGCCCAACCACTCTGGGACAGGCTTCGCGAATTCGGGGAGTTACACCTTCTGATCTTGCTGCACTATTAATCCTTTTGGAGAAATTTCGAAAAGAGGAATAATAAATTAACCCCCTCCTATGTTTTTAATTCTTTGGTAGAAATTTGTTTTTTCAAGCTTGTAGATGGTTCTAGGTTCAAAATAATTCAAGATACCGATCAACTTCCCAGGGATGAACCATTCTTTGAAATTCTTCCCACTCTCTTCGCTTGGCATTCAAGAAATAATCTAAAATGTGTGGAGTGAGGGCACGTTTTACTGTTTCATCTTTTTCTAACTCTTCTAAGGCTTCACCTAAATTTCGGGGTAAATTTCGGATGCCCCATTCTTCTCTTTCCTCACAGCTCATTTCATAAAGATTTACATTGTTACAAGGTTTACCAGGATCGAGAATTTTTTCTACTCCGTCTAATCCCGATTGAATAATGGCCGAAAAAGCCAAATAAGGATTACAGGATGGATCAGGACTACGGAGTTCGGCACGGGTCCCGATCCCTCGTTGTGGAGGGACTCTCACCAACGGACTCCGGTTTTTTTCCGCCCAAGCAATATAAACTGGAGCCTCATATCCGGGAACTAAACGTTTATAGGAATTGATAAGGGGATTGATTATCGCTGTAAAAGCTGGAGAGTGTTGAAGCAGTCCAGCAATAAAGCCACGGGCAATATTACTTAAACCATCAGGTGAATTAGCATCATAAAAAGCATTTTTTCCATCTTTAAATAATGAAAGATGAGTATGCATACCAGAACCAGGAACACCGTAAACTGGTTTTGGCATGAAGGTAGCTACATAGCCATTTTGAATTGCTAAAGTTTTTATTCCTAATTTAAGAGTGATTAAATTATCAGCAATTTTCAAGGCATTTCCATACTGAAAGTCTATTTCATGCTGTCCTGGAGCAACTTCATGATGGGATGCT
>NZ_DAOLQM010000262.1:0-2927 GCF_035418125.1 Atribacter sp.
CGGGAAGGAATTACAAAGAAATGGGGTATTAGATATTGGGAATTTGTTCTCACCCTCCTCCCCCCTCCCTTCACGAGCCCGTACTCGATCTCGTAAAAGGCATGCGGCACTGAAGGTAATAAACTGGTTTAGACCCGCTCTTTTTCTATCCTAGTTCTTCAACATACTCTTTCCCTTTGAGGGCGATTCTGTTGGTCATACCAGTTACAGAGGCACGTTCCAGATTTTATCGCAAATCTGTTTATAGAGTTCCTGTCTCTTTTCTATATCTTTGGAGGAGAAATGATCGTAGGGTGAGAACTTCAAATTCTCCTTCTGAATGAATCGGAGAAAACCGGGGTTATTCTGATAACACAACTTATGTAATGAACGTGCGAGGAGATTCTCACTGAAATACATCGGGAGTTTTTCCTCGAAGGGGTTGTCATTGTAGCTCGCATTCTTGTCTTTCGGCAGGAGGAGCAAATCCCCGAATTTGTTTCTCACTTTCTGGAAGTCTTCTTCGGTTGCAAACTGGTCCTTGAACCATTCGTAGTGATCCGGCCAGATATGCTCAATTTCATAGGGATTCCGAATCTTCCGGTTCACATAATCCTCAAATTTTGTTGCAAGGCCACTTCCGGTCTCGATATAGTGGGTCATTCTTGCAAGGATATGGAGCATGTAGCGGGCGGTAAACTGATTTAAGTAGAACCCGTCGATTCCGTCTATCTTGAACTCCATGGCTTGTAATTCATTCTGAAGGATTGATCGTAATTCCGGGATGGGTTTCCTCCGTATTTTCTTGCTCAACTTGAACATGGGGTTTTTCATGACCGAATAGTCCACGGTTTTGAAGTTAAATACTCGTCTGGCAATATACTGGTCTATAAACTTGCTGACAATCTGGATTTTTTCTTTTACGGTTGCATCATCGTCGGAGGGGTCTATTGCAGACAGAATGACCTGGTATTGGAGGGTGAAGTTCCGATCCGCATTGTAAAAGACATATTCATACTCTTTGTTGAATGTGAGTGAATATTTTTTTAGAGTTATATAAATATCCGCAAATTTAGGGAAATACTCTTTTATGAAACGTTCATAATCTGCGGATTTGCGTAACCCCATCTTCCCGCTATTTTCCTTTACCCATTTGTGGAATGGTTTTCCAATAATATCCCAATCCTCGTTCTCCGCTCCGGCTTTTGTTTCACGAATGGTTTCAGCATACTGTGCCCGAAGCCAGTTCTTGAAAAAGTTTGCATCCTCTTCTTTGTCAATCTGGTTAAGCTGGAGGATCTTCTTTTTCCATATCTCGTTTGCTTCATTGCGGATGATATCGGATTGAATTTCAGAGAGGAGGAATCCCTTGAGCATCTCTGTCGGGGTCAGACTCAACCCCCGGTCGTTCATCGTTACGAATATTTTATGGGCATCCTGTTCGGTATACGCAAGGATTTGAACAAGGTCGACGTTATAAATGAGCCAATTGATGAAAAACGGTAATGCTTCTCCTTTCAGGTCTTCGGGAAACAATTCAACAATATCCCGATAGCGTTCGTATATCGTCACTACGCTTTCAGGCTGATCATGGGGGTCAAATGGTTTATTCGTATAGAGGGCATTCAAACACGGTTCTCTCTCCTCAACATTGATGTTAAAAGATCTCTTCCCGAACTTTTCCGAGAAGATGAGGTGATCAAGAGGCACCCGATTCGGTCGATCTTTCTGCAAATTGTTCAAAAAAATCAGTAAAAGGGTAAGTGATGTAAGGCGCTGTTGACCATCGATTATAGCATTCTGACTTTCACTGTTACTGATAATGATGGACCCCAGGAAATAATGCCCATATTGCTGAACCATATCCTGGGAATGTTCGGGATTGTAATATTTTTGAAATTCATCGGTCAAATCGTCAATCAGTTCTTCGATTTGCTTCTTCCCCCACCGGTATTCCCTTTGATAGTAGTGGATGGTGTATTTTTTAAAGGAGAGTAAATCGCTGAGACATTTTTCCTTTCCATCGATCTTTTTCATGGTTATGCCTCCACAGAAATAAGGCTGGTTATGCAGACTTCACCAGAAAGGAGATCATCCATCAGCCCATGTTTGATTGCGAGGTTTTTTTAATTGGCTCCTCATTTTCGATTTTTTCCCGGTTAGCGTAATAATTTCGCTTAGATGATCAGTTAACTTCCACAACCAAAGTCGTTTCGTTTCGCTTCAAATTGATAAAGTAATCCAATAATTTTTTTCATTATCGTAGCCCCACTCCATCTCTGGATCTTAAAGAAATACTATTATCTGGCGATTTCATAGTGGTTAATCGATCTCTTTTTCATGTATGACATAATAGACAATTTTTATAAGAATCAATAAAATTCTATTTTGATGCTTATTCTTGGTAATTACTCACTATACGCCACGCGACTCTATCCACCTAATACAAGGATGCGATCATCAAAATTCTCCGGGTCATGAGGGTTCTTCCAGCACTCCCCTTTTTTTGAGGCAGAGGGGGAAATCATCCACATATCCACCATGGTATTTCCCAACCGTTCCTTAGCGAAAAATCAGGAAACTCAATCCTCTTGTTTCACAGATTTATCAAAAAAATAACTTTTTCCCACCCTTCATGGAATGGGAAGAAATCTCCTCGGAGTGATAGCAGGTGTTTTTCCGGAAATGCAGAAACACGGCCATGCACCAGCAAAAGTACCCCCCCTCTCTCCGGTATCGAAGGACACACCAAAAGGGCGATGACGCATCATCCGGGACCTCCCGCCCCTTCCGCACGACCCGAAAAATAGGTGATGGGAGAGTATTTCACGCCGGGAGGAAGCAGGCGCAGATGGCCATGATCAGGAACAGGAAAAGAATCGTGCGGTGGTTTTTCATCATATCATCCCCCCCGGTGTGCTCCGGAAAGAATGGAGAGCACTATGCGG
>NZ_DAOLQM010000263.1:0-2913 GCF_035418125.1 Atribacter sp.
CAGGTTGACACCCAACGTTCCCCTCCGGTTGGGAGAAACTAAAGCGGCAATTTTTAGAAGATCGGTTGCCGAATGAAGGCCACCGGTAAAAACCATCATTTCATACCCTTGTTCCAAAGCCAGAATGAACGGTGAGAGTTTTTTGTTTCCATGCAAATTGATAATTTTGAGAGTGTTCCAGTTTATTTTTAAACGACTGCAAAAATACTGAAAACTACTGATTCCTGGGATAACTTCGATATTGAGCGGGAAGTGAAAATTATTCAATAAGCTAAAGAGTGTTGCGTCACCGGATATTAATACTGCAGTCAATTCATATTTATTTTGAAACTCGATTAATTGATGGAACAAGTTATTCATATTGACGGTTAATTTAACTTTATTTTGATGTTCCCACAAATCGAGTAAGTCAGGTCGTCCGATTAAAACCTGGGATTGGGCTATGACCTGATGAGCTATGGGGAGTAGATATTGTGGATTCCCTGGACCGGTGCTGATAATAACAATCCTATTCATCAGGAACATCCTTTCCCAGGAGGCCTTGCTTTAGAGAAAATATATAAACTTCAACCGATAACTTACTTTTGATCCTTTTGTTGATTTTTAGAGCAATTTCATGAGCAAGATAATCCCAGAATTGAGCAGCCGATGGCCAGCTATTTAAGATTTGAGAAACCTGTTCAGCAGTGGTAGCTAACCAAATATCATCAAAAAATTGAGTTGGTAAACCAAATCGAACTAAATGAGCAAATAGTATTTCTCGTCGGGCATCGGCAACCTGGTTATGAGTGTTAAATATTCCACCAGCGATTTTTACCATTTTTCCAACCTGACCAATCACAACGATTCTTTTTGCTTTCTCGATTCGGGCAGTATCCAGAGCAAATCCGATATATCCAGATGTACGGATGATGTGTTGAGAATCCCGGCCAAGGCTTTGAGCAAACTTCTCTCCATAGTTTCCTGGAACTAGGACCAAGGTATGAAATCCCAGAGCGATTCGTTGACGGATTTGTAAACGAATCGTTTCCATAAAAGAACCTTGCGACATGGGGAAGACTCTTCCCGTAGTTCCTAAGATAGAAATACCGCCTTCTATACCCAGCTCGGAATTGAATGTTTGGGTTGCTATCTTCGATCCATTCGGAACATATATTTCAACCTGAAGGTCCCAGTATTTGGGAAGAAATCGCAGTAAGTTATCGGTGATTTGTTTTTTGGGAACGGGATTAATAGCCCATTCTCCTGGTTCGAGATATAAACCCGGTTTGGTTACTTTTCCAACTCCTTCTCCCCCAATAATCGAGATATTTTGTTTTCCTGGTCTTAGTAGGAGAGAAGCACCGATCAATATACCATCGGTGACATCCGGGTCATCGCCGGCATACTTTTTCACCATTGAGAAATAGCGTCCATCGGATCTTACTCCAGCTTGAATAATTTCGACCTCGATATATTCTCCATTGGGAAGCTGAGTCTTGACATAAGAAGGGTCTTTTCCTAAGGCTTTAAAAAGTGCTCCAAGAGCGGCAGCCGATGAACAAGTTCCAGTAGTGATTCCCAATTTCATCTTATAATCTCCATTCCATTTTCTTCTAACTTTTTTTTGAGAAGGGCATTGAAAACTGAAGCAGCTATAGAACTTCCTCCCCGGGGACCGGAGAGAACGACAGCTGGAACACCGGTTTGTAACAATTGTTTTTTAGAAATAGCTGCCGAAATAAAACCAACCGGCATGCCAACGACAAAGTCAGCCCGATATCCCTGGTTGATATGTTGAACTAACCGAAGGAGACCAGTTGGAGCATTTCCAAAAATAAATTTACGAATGTTTTTTTCACAACTCAAATCTACAGCTGCTTCTGAGCGGGTTATATTATCACGTTGAGCTCGTGCATAACATTCTTGTTGATGAACGAAAACAGTAAGTTTGATTCCACATTGCTGAAGGAGACGAGGAGATATTCCACTGGAAACCATTTCGGTATCACAGTAAATTTCGGAACCGGTTTCGATTTTATTCATTGAGGTCTCAATGAAACCTGGTTGAATAACAAAAAGTGAAGCGATCGAAAAGTCAGCAGTTGCGTGAACGGCTCGCTCGACGAGGAAACGACCATAATCAGGAAGGGAATAATGATCTAAAACGGTCTTAATCAGTTGAAGACTCTGTGATTCTATAAAATCCATGCTATCGACCTCTTTCAATATTAAAAAAGCCTGATGACCCGGGTCGATATCAAAAAAATATTTCAACTTTCGTCTCGCGCAAAAGCTGAAAACTGAGATATTCCCCGGGCCGGTCTCCTGGCTTGAAGGCTTTTCCTACTCGGTTTTCCTTCCCGGCGACATCGCCAGTGGCATAACAAACCTTTCGTTCCTTCTCACAGTGGCGGGACCACACCGGATTTTCACCGGTTTCCCGAACACCCGTTGAATGTTTCTATTCAGTTGTTTTTATCTTCATCACATGGTAGATTAAATCATTATTTTCAATTTGACAAGAGGTTTCTTATAAAATTTATCAAAGGATGTTACAAAGATGACGCGAGGAATTGTCATTGCAGCTCCCTACAGTGGTTCGGGGAAGACAACAGTAACTCTTGGCTTGATACGGGCATTGACCCGCCAATTTCGGGTTATTCCTTTTAAGATTGGGCCGGATTACATCGATCCTTCCTATCACCAAGCTGCTGCAAAAAATGAATCACACAACCTGGATCTATTTTTACTGGGAGAAGAGAACTTAAAAAAGATATTTTTCCAGTCGATTCAGAAAGGAGAAATGGCCATAGTTGAAGGAGTCATGGGTTTATTCGATGGGTTAGGAACCGAGTCTTGGGCAAGCACCGCTCATGTGGCCAAAATTCTTAAACTACCAGTAATCTTGGTAGTCGATGTACGATCGATGTC
>NZ_DAOLQM010000264.1:0-2891 GCF_035418125.1 Atribacter sp.
AGGTCATCGGTTATCAAAGCTTGAATGAATCTTCCCTTGAGTGCTCCCAGAATAGGAAGAAACTTATTCTTGCCCCCCGCCACCCCAATTACCAATGGTATTTTTTTTGAATCTTGAAGACTTATACTGATTCTTCTTTTATCAGCTAAGGTTTCAATAATAGCTCCAGTTTCATCGTAAAAATTGCCACAAATATTCCCAACGACTTTTTTCTTTCGTAATTCTTCAATTTCATGATCATACAAATCCCCGGTATCAAGAAGGGTTGAAGTCTCCAAAACTCCTCCAATTCCTACCAAAGCTATATCAACTTTTTTTGACATATCGAGAACTTTAAAAACACTTTCATTACTTAAAATCGCATCTCGAGTGGCTTGATCCTTGGCAAATGCCGGCGCCATCAAATAAACAACCTGACCATCAAAATTTTCAGCAATCCGACGGGCTAATTCAACTGCCATGACGTCCCCTTTTAATTTTCCATAACCCCCCATAATTTGTATCACTCTTAAACCGGGTATTTTTTTAGGAGTGAGATAGTGGATTATTTCAAATATGGTTTTTCCATAAGCCACCCCTAAGGTTGAATAGGGATCTAAGCGATTTCTTAAATAAGAGGCTGCGACTTGGGCAACTCTTTTTAAAAGTATTTTGTCATTTTCTTGAAAGGATAGTGTAATCTTAACTTCCTTTAAACCAAATTTTTCCTTAAGCTGATTTTCATTTTCCAATTCCTTATCGGAGGGTTCTATTATTTTAATTTGGACTATACCCTCTTCTTTAGCTTTTTTAAGCACTCTCCAAACTTTTTGACGAGAAAGGCCAACAATTTCTCCTATTTGATCTTGAGTTAAATCTTCGTAGTAATATAATTTAGCCACTTCTCGCATCAGATCCTGATGAAAGGCATCGTACTTCATTTCTTATCCTTTCATTAACCTTCTAACCCCATTAACGATATCTTCCACTTGAGGTACTAATTGCTTTTCTAAACGAGGATTATAGGGTGGAGGCATTTCAAGACCTCCCAAGCGCATAACTGGAGAATCAAGGTCATCAAAACATTTCTCTCCAATAAATGCTGCCACTTCAGCACCAAACCCTCCCAATTGAGGAGCTTCATAAACTACCAATGCTCGATGGGTCTTTTGTATTGATTGGGCAATGGCTTCGGTATCGAGTGGGCGAAGGGAACGAAGATCTAAAACCTCTACATCAATCCCTTCTTGAGCCAATTTTTCCGCTGCTTGTAAACTTTTGGGAATGAGATTAGAATAACCAATAATAGTGAGATCAGCCCCAGATCTTTTGACATCTGCCTTCCCTATTGGAATTAAATATTCTTCTTCTGGAACCACTCCCTTGGTTTTATATAACAATTTATGCTCTAAAAAAATAACCGGATTATCATCTCGTATAGCACTTTTTAAAAGCCCTTTGGCATCAGCAGGATTTGAAGGTAAAACTACTTTTAATCCCGGCACGTGAGCATACCAGGCTTCCTGGCTTTGAGAATGTTGAGCTGCTGCTCCAGTACCCGAACCAATGGGAGCTCTAACCACCATAGGTACTGCCGCTTTTCCACCAAACATAAAACGAATTTTTGCCGCCTGGTTGACCAATTGATCCATACCAATGGCAATAAAATCTGAAAATTGGATTTCGGCGACTGTTCGCATTCCCACTAAAGAAGCCCCGGCAGCAGCACCAATTATGGCTGCTTCCGAAATTGGAGTATCAATGACCCGTTCTGGACCAAACTCTTCATATAAACCAAGGGTTACGGCAAAAGCACCACCATAAATACCAATATCTTCCCCTATTAAAAAAACCCGAGGATCATTTTTTAGCTCTTCACGCAATGCTTCCCGGATGGCTTCAGAATAAGTAATCACTCGATCAGGCATAAACCATCCTCCTCACCGCTTCTAAATCCGGTTCTGGACTTTGCTCAGCATATTGAACCGATTCCTGGATAAGCTTTTCAACTTCGACATCGATGTTTCCTAAAATATCTTCTTTAATACCTTCATCGTTGATAAGATACTGGCGAAAAGATTGAATAGGACAACGAGCTTTCCAACTTTTTATCTCTTCTTTAGTCCGATAAACATTTTTATCACTTTTAGAATGACCTTTCCAGCGATAGGTTTTCGCTTCAATAA
The DNA here is from genome assembly GCF_035418125.1 of Atribacter sp. Taxonomy (NCBI): domain Bacteria; kingdom Pseudomonadati; phylum Atribacterota; class Atribacteria; order Atribacterales; family Atribacteraceae; genus Atribacter; species Atribacter sp. The sequence goes on from NZ_DAOLQM010000264.1 coordinate 2,166, forward strand.
GAGTTGGCCCTTTCCCTTCCCGAGCTCGTTCAATAGCCAGGCTTACTGCTTCATACACCTCAAGAACTTTATTTCCATTTATGGTCACTCCAGGAATCCCATAAGCTTTGGAACGCTCGGAGATATCATCTATCGCCACAGAATATTTAACCGAAGTTGACATTGCATATTGATTATTTTCACATAAATACACGACTGGAAGTTTGAAAGCAGATCCCATATTTATCGATTCATGGAAAGTACCAGTGTTTGAGGCTCCGTCTCCGAAAAAACAGATAACCACCTTCCCATTTTTTTGCAGCTTACACCCTAATGCTGCACCGGTAGCAATAGGAATACCACCACCTACCACACCGTTGGCCCCTAAATTTCCTTTTTCTACATCGGCAATATGCATCGAACCTCCAACTCCATGGCAATATCCAGTATCTTTGGCCATTAATTCTGCCATCATGCGTTTTACATCGGCTCCTTTTGCAATACAATGCCCATGGCCTCGATGGGTAGAGGTAATAAAATCGTCAGGTTGTAAAGCGGCACAAGCACCAACCGCTACCGCCTCTTCACCAACATAAAGATGGAAAGTCCCAAAAATCTTTCCTTCAATGTACAACAATTCAGCTTGTTCTTCGAACAAACGAATCGTAATCATTTGCCGATACATTTCTAATTTTTTATCAAGAGTAAGCAAATTGGAATTTACCTCCTTTTCTATCCTGAAAATAC
>NZ_DAOLQM010000265.1:0-2878 GCF_035418125.1 Atribacter sp.
GCCACATTTTGTTCCCCTCCCGATGCTCGTATATTTAAGTTAGTTATCATTTCACCAACCAGCTTATTTTCTTTTCTTCGATCGGGAATCGGAAAAAGCCAATTCTTTCGAAACCGCCATAACATAGGTAAGGTGATATTTTCTCTCACATTGAAGGGAAAAATGAGACCTTGGAGAAGTCGATCTCCGGGAACGAGTAGAATTCCATTTTGTATTGCAGATCGGGGATTTTGTATGTTTACTTTTTCTCCATCGATCAAAATGGTTCCCGAAAAAGGAACATGCATTCCAAACAATGTTTCGACCAATTCACCTTGCCCAGCACCAACCAATCCAAATATTCCCAGTATTTCACCTTTCCTTAGAGAGAAATTGATATTTTTTATTTGTTCCCGTGGAACGGTGAGCAATTGAACCGATAAAACAGTTGGCGAAAATCCAATTGGAGGAGGCGGTGGAAATGTGCTTAATACTGTTTCTCCAGCCATCAAAGAAACGATATCCGATTTTTTCGCTTCGTGAATGGGGAGGGTCTTCATAACCTTTCCATTTCGTAATACAGTCACCGAATCAGCAACTTCAAATATTTCGTCAATGCGATGGGAAACATATACAAATGTGACTCCCTGGTCTTTTAGAGTCCGGATGGCTTGAAATAAGAGTTGAGTTTCTGCGTTAGTTAGTGTCGCTGTAGGTTCATCCAATACAATTAAATTGGTTTTATCCAGAAGTGTTCGGACAATTTCGATCATGGTTTGTTCGCCAGCTGGTAATTCTTGGATCGGCTTGTCCATATTTACCAAGAGGTGATACCGGGAAATAACTACCTTCACTTCTTCCCTTATTTTTTTCCAATGAACCAGACCGGTTCGTTTTCGAGGATAGGGTCGACCAAGATAAATATTCTCAAATCCAGAAAAAAAGGGAATTAAGCTTCTATTTTGATGGATAAATGCTATACCAATCTGTCGTGCCTTCCAAGGATAATTCAGAGATACCGGTTGACCCATCCAAAACAAAGAACCAGCATCAGGTTGGAGAGCACCGGTCATGATTTTTATTAAAGTCGATTTTCCTGCTCCATTTTCCCCTACTAAGGCACGAATCTCACCTTTTTGTAAAGAAAAATCGACATTTTGGAGAGCAACGACCCCGGGAAATTTTTTGGAAATTTCCTTGAGTTCTAATAAATATTCCATGGTCGACCCATTCCACTCATTTTATTCTTTATAGATTAACTTCGATGGTGTGTATACTTCAATGGATATGGGGTTCTTCCCGCTAAAAATTCGTTCCAACTGCTCAACGAGGATCACCATCATTCCTTCGAAATCCTGAGATACGGTAGCAATCAAAGGTGTCCCCTTTTCGATAAGTTCAATTGCTTGGCTCGTTCCATCAACCCCCGCAACTACAATTTCATTTTGCCTGCCGGCGGCAATAATCGCCTGAGTTGCTCCAATAGCTGGTTCATCCCACCCTGCCCAAACCGCCTGAATGGAGCCAGGTTGAGGATTAGCAATCAAGATGCTTTCCATTGCCTTTCGCGCATCTTCTATGGGACCTGGAACTTGAACGTGGTGTTCAGTAATGACTTTGATATCCGGATTTTCAATTAAAATAGCATCCAGAATCAAGGTTCTTTTTCTCACTCCATGGTGAGGCCGGTGAGTGAAAACCACAATATTCCCTTTTCGATCGATTGCATTAAACAAAAATGTGGTCATCATCGCCGACATAACATAATTGTCAGAAGTGACATTACAGGTTACTCCCGGAATCCAACCGGCATCGGCTCCTAAAACCGGGATACCAGCCTCATTTGACTTCTTTATTTGATCTTTAAGTTGGTTGGGATCTGCTGATCCCAATACGATTGCATCAACCTTTCGAGCGATCATATCTTCCATCCGGCTTGCCAGTGCTCCAAAATCACCTTTGGTGTCAACAGTAACCACATTCCATCCTTTCGATTTGGCTTCTCTTTCAAAGGCTTTAATCATCTGATTGGTCGTTACTGAAGCCAAGTAGGGAGTAATCACAGCTACGGTCTTGGTCTCTTCAGCAAACGCCGATGGAACAGCTAAAATAATGATGCAAACTAAAATTGATAAAAAGATTTTTTTCATTTTTCTTTCACCTTCCTTCTATTTTTAAAAGAAAGTCGCTTGGTTAAACCCTCTTTTAAAATCCTAAATAGCACTCGCTTAATCCAGTGCTTGATGATATTGGGATAGATATCCAGCAAATTTGCTCATCAATTCAGGATCATCGCTGTGTTGAGCAATAAAGCCTACTACTGCACTCCCTACAATTACACCATCAGCAATTATCGCTAATTCCCGGGCCATTTCAGGCGAATTGACACCAAAACCAATGAGGAGAGGAATTGTGGTTGTTTTTCTCAAATCATTAATCACCGGTTTGATTTGTTCAAGGTCGATATTGGTTTTTCCGGTGATTCCTTTTCCAGAAACGATATAAACGAAACCACGGCTTTCTTGCCCAATTTTTCGTAATCTTTCAGCCGATGTATTAGTTGAAGCAAGGATGATAACTGAAAGCATTTCTTTCAGATTATCAAGCATCCGGGAAGTTTCCAAAGGGAAATCAGCTACGATTAAACCTTGAAAACCAGCCTGGTGATAATCCTTCCCGAAGCGCTCGATTCCATAATGAAAAACAATATTTCCATAGGTCATAGCAATAAGAGGAACCTTTAGCTGGACACTGGAGAGAATCTCTGGAATCATCTCCGGTGTGACTCCATTTTTTAAGGCATGATATGAAGATTCTTGAAGTATCGGACCGTCAGCAACTGGATCAGAATGGGGAATCCCAATTTCAATAGCATCAACACCTTGATCCTGGCATATCT
>NZ_DAOLQM010000266.1:0-2828 GCF_035418125.1 Atribacter sp.
GATCCTCACGGCTTCATAAAGCGAAGCCTCAGGATGACGCCGGTGGCGCCAGATGGGATCCTCACGCGGGAAAGCACCGCTTAGGATGATGGTAACATAAAATTATTTTATATTATCAGGATAGAAACAAAAGGAGGATAAAGTCAATGAAAAGTAAAGGATTTTCCACCGGTATATGGGTTTTTGGGGCGACCCCCGATCGGTTTTGTGTAACTGGATACAAATCAGGTGGGAACATCGAAGAGTCATTAGATCGAATCGCTGCGGTTCCTAATCTCACTGGCGTAATGATGCATTATCCTCAACCACTTAATGAAAATAACGTCGATTTTGTTAAAAAAGCACTCCAAGATCGGGGCTTAAAATTAGCCTGTTGTGATGTGGATTTGTTTAGTGATCCAATTTTTGCCCGGGGAAGTCTGATGTCAGAAGATTCCGAATTAAGAAAAAAGGCAATCGATTATTCCAAAAAAGCAATGGATATTGCTGAGTATCTGGAAGCGGGTGTAATGAATCTCTGGCCAGGTCAGGATGGTTTTGATTATCCTTTTCAGATTAATTATGTTGCACAATGGAATTTATTAGTTGAAGCATTGATTGAAATTGCCCAACATAATCCTCGAGTACGTCTTAGCCTTGAATATAAGCTTCGTGAACCTCGGACCCATTCAACAATTTATTCTTCGGGAACAGCCCTCTATCTTTCTCATGCCACTGGATGTTCCAATGTAGGGGTAACGGTTGATTTAGGTCATTCTTTCAACTGTAAAGAATCACCGGCTAATGTGGTTGCTCTTTTGGATAAATTTGAAAAATTATTTGTTCTTCATCTTAATGATAATTATCGGGATTGGGATGATGATATGGCGGTTGGATCAGTTCATTTCTGGGAAACCCTCGAGTTCATTTATTACCTGAATTTATCCAGTTATGAAGGATGGTTGGGTTTAGACATTTTCCCTTATCGAGAGGATTCTGCTGAAGCCTGCCGCTTTAGTATTGAAAATATTCAATATATGTTAGAGGTAGTTAATAAGATTGATCTCAAGACGCTTCACCAAATTCAAAAAGAAGCAAATTCCCTTGAAGCAATGCGTTACATAGGAAGCTTATTATAAATAAGAATTGGTGAATTGAATTTTCTAAATAGGAGAGGTGAGTGGATTTGAGTTATTTGGGTATTGATGTTGGAACAACTGGCTGCAAAGTGATCGCTTTTGATGAAGAGGGTCGTACAGTAGCCCAAGCCTATAGAGAATACCCCTTATATCAACTGAATCAGGGATGGATCGAATTGGATGCTGACGAAGTTTTTCGTTCCGTTGAAGATTGTTTACAGGAGGTATCCAATTTCTATCGAGGTGATTACCCAGTAAGTTTAGCTATATCTGCACAAGGCGAAGCGGTCATTCCGGTTGATGAAAAAGGTGGTTGCCTAGCAAGAAGCATGGTAACCTTTGACGAGCGAGGTGATGAGTTCGTTCCATTCTGGAAGGAAAAGCTGGGAGAAGAGAAATTTTTTAAAATTACCGGAATGCCTCTCTCGGGGATTGGAACGATTAATAAAATTCTTTGGTGGAAAAAGTATACTCCCGATATATTTTCAAAAGCCCGCTATTTTCTTTGCTACGAAGATTTTATTGTATTCCGATTGGGATTAAAACCAGCCATGAATTATTCTTTAGCGGGTCGAACTATGATGTTTGATGTAAAAAAAGCTCAATGGTCGTCAGAAATTTTAGATATAGCAGGGATTGACGAGAATCAATTAGCCCAACCCTTTCCATCAGGGCAAGCAATAGGTCTTGTTTCTGAGGCCTTCAGAAAAAAGATGGGATGGCCACATCCAGTCTTAGTGGCTTGTGGCGCTCACGACCAACCATCAGGAGCTTTGGGAGCAGGCGTCATTCGACCTTATTTAGCAATGGATGCCACCGGAACCGTGGAGTGTATAGCACCGGCTATCTCTCAATTAGTGTTAACACCTTTGATGAGAGAAAACAATCTTTGTTGTTATCATCATTCGGTTTCCGATCTTTTTATCACTTTAGTTTATAATTTTACCGGCGGGCAGCTTCTCCGCTGGTATCGGGATAATTTCGCTGGCTTGGAAAAAGAACAATCACGACTCCTTCAAAAAAATGTTTATGACCTCATTCTTGATGGACTACCAGAAGATCCAACCAACCTTTATGTCCTCCCTCATTTTACCACCACTGGTACCCCATATTTTGATACGAATTCTTGCGGGATGATTGTTGGATTAAAATTCCAAACTACCAATAAAGAAGTGGTGAAAGCTCTTTTAGAAGGAATTAGCTTGGAGATGAAATTTAATCTTGAGTTACTTTCAAATGCTGGAGTTGAGGTGAGAGCTTTACGTGCGATTGGTGGAGGAGCACGAAATGAACATTGGTTACAGATTAAAGCTGATGTATATAACCTGCCAGTTGAAACCCTGAATGTTTCCGAAGCTGCTTGCTTAGGAGCGGCTTTATTAGGAAGAAAAGCCAGAGAAAATATTGAGGATTTTTCTTCATTAGTTAACTCGATTGTCCAGGTAAAACAAGTATATGAACCAAATCCAACCAACGCCAATCGGTACCTGGAAAAATATGAAGTTTATAAACACTTATATCCAGCTCTTAAACAATGTATTTATAAAAATTAAAGAAAAGTGATTGGTATTGATAATGGAGATGGAAAAGTAAAAAAATATAGTTTTCCGGTTTGGTAGATGGAGTAAGTTCACAAGAATAAACTTATTTTGGGATGGTTTAATCTTGTCACAGGTTCCAATTCACGATAGCAGGATAAACGACCCTGCC
>NZ_DAOLQM010000267.1:0-2827 GCF_035418125.1 Atribacter sp.
AATAATTCTATAGCTTTATAGATTATGATTCAACCTTACTTCTCAAAACTCTCTTTTGTTTGATAACTCTTAGAATAGAGGCCACTTATTGTGCGTCCTCAATCAATGATACTACAAAGGCATTTAATTTAGTCAATTGAATTGGGTAGCTCCACCAAAAACTTCCCCGAAGCCCTGCAAACCATGCTGGGTCCTGACACCCTGGGTCTCTCCCCCCAGAACATCTCCCGGTTGAAAGCAAAATGGTAAAAGGAACTCACGATCTGGAGAAAAAGGGATCTCACTGGTTGAAATTGTATTTTCAGAATGGATTAAAAGGGATTGTTGTGAAGGAACACCAGTTATCTGGTCGGGGCGAGAGGATTTGAACCTCCGGCCCCCTGCGCCCAAGGCAGGTGCGCTAAACCAAGCTGCGCTACGCCCCGACAATCATGGATTATAACAAAATCTAACGTGAATAACAATAATGTTGAAGAAAAAAGTCCTAAAAACACTTATGGGGAGTTGGACTAGCGTCCAACTCCCCATAAGTGCAAGGAGGGGAAAGATTCTTTATATTTTTAAAATTTTTATTTTTAGTCTTTTATAATTTCTCTGCCCTGTTCCAAAGGACATTATATAATTATTTTAAAGAATGTCAAGAGTTCTTTTAAAAATATTTCAAATTATTTTTTTATCTGAGAAGAAACCACTGCTCCTAAGGTTTCTCCTTCCCCTTTATGCTTACTATATATACTTAAAGCCTCTTCCAGAGACATACCCTGAATTAACTCTTGATATTTAAAGGGGAATTCCCATCCTAAACCAATTCTTTCATAAAAAGATATCATTGAAGAGAGTGAATACACGGTTTCAAAACGACTCAAATACATGCCAAGAGTATAATTTTTTGTTTCTTCAAATTCTGTTGCGCTCATATAAACTAAGTTATTGAATTCCTTACGAAAAACCTGAATTATCTCCTCAAAGAATGGATAAGAAAAGCCAGCATAAGCGCAGATGAACGAGGATCCAATAAAAGGTACATATATTGAACCGACTTGGTAACTTAATCCTAATTCTTCACGAACTTTCAAAAAAAGCCGGGAATACATGCTCCCTCCTAAGCAGTTCGACAAAAGTTCAAAAGCTGTTCTTCCCCGAACATCAAAAAGGGAAGGTGCCCGGTAACCAATTACCATCCAATTATCCTGAATATCCTTTTGTTCAACAATCCGTAAAGATAAAGGATAAAAATTGTCTTCCTTAAAAGGCTTTACCTTTTGAGGAATGAGCTCTCCCATTTGATGCAGAAATACATCTTTCATCTTGCTAAGATCAAAATTACCCACTACTGCAATAACCATATTATTTGGAACATACCAGTGACGATACCATTCCAATATTTTTTTTTCAGTAAAAGTTTCCAGACAATCAGGTTCTCCAAGGGTAGATGACCCATAGGGGTGAGTTCCATAAAACGCTTTTTTAAAACGGAGAAGAGCCGCCTTGAGAGGATCGTCGTCAAGAGCAGCAAGTTGCTCGATTAAAAATCTTTTTTCCTTTTCTATTTCCTCTTTTCTCAATGCTGGACTTTTAATCAATTCGAAGAAAAGGGCAAGAATAGCAAATATTTGCTCGTTTGGTCCTTCAATGGCAATCTTTCCAACAAAACTATTTGATGAGCTTTCTATTGATGCGCCAAGTGATTCAATTTCACGATTGAAAGTAATCGCATCTTTAGTTTGGGTCCCCTTTACAATTGCCTCCTGTAAAAGCGCTGAAAGGCCTCTTTCTTTTTCGTTTTCGAATAAATTTCCCATAGCCAGGCAAAGATGGATTGAGCATAATAAAGAATCAGGAATAGAGAGAAATAAGAGGGTTAAGCCATTTTTCAAGCGTACTTTTTCTACCTGCTGTTGTAATTCGTTCATCGATGATCCTCAGGATTGATAATAACACTTACTGCAAAATTAAAATCAAGATATTTTTTTAAAACATCAATTATCTGCTTGGTTTGAACATTTTGCATATTCTTCAAATACCGAAAAACGGTATCAATAGTATCAATAGTATCTAAACGCCCCAATAATTCGGCACTTCCTAAGGTAGTTTCAATAGAATGATAAAAGCCACTCAATAAAAGGTTTTTAGCTCGTTTAATTTCAATATCTTGAGGGGGATGATTTAACAACAATTCACATTCTTCCTGAATTATAGCTTCAATTTTTTTAGGGTCACTATTAGCAAAGGTGAAAATGATGCTGAATATCCCGGATTCTTGATAATAGGAAAAATTGGTATGAATTGAGTCAACCAACTGTTCCTTTTCCCTCAGCCGGGCATTGAGACGGGAGTCAATTCCATCTCCAAGAATAACTGATAAAAATTTGAGCAGACAAAAATCATCTTGCCGAATTCCTGGTCCCAAAAAACCAATAGCTCCATAATGATGGTGTATGTCCATGTTGATTTCGATTCTTTTTCTTTGTACCTTAGGAAGAGGAGGAAAGGAGCTAAACAAATTCTGCAGTGGTTTTCCCCCATTTTTGTAAAATTGATCTATTTTCTCGAATAACTGATTTTCAGGTAGGTCTCCACAGACTACCAAGGTAAGATTTGAGGGGTGATAAAAGTATTCCTGGTGGTATATAAAGTTCTCCCTTTTCAAGTGAGCAATGGTATCCTTTGATCCCAATATTGAACGTTCATAAGGAGTTCCTGAAAAAACTTCATGATAAAGAGTGGTAGCGAGTTTTTCTTCCGGATCGTCTTCGTCTAAATGTATCTCCTGAATGATTACTTTTTTCTCACGTTCGATATCAATCGGATTAAAAAGTGGATTGTT
>NZ_DAOLQM010000268.1:0-2820 GCF_035418125.1 Atribacter sp.
AAATACCGAAATGAGTAAATAATGATCAAAACAAAATGAGTAAGAATAAGTCAAACAATTCCCCTCCTTGGAGGGGTGCCGTCTTTCGGCGGGGAGGGTGTTTTTAATCCGTCATCCTGAGGCTTCGCTTTATGAAGCCGTGAGGATCTCATCTTTTTAGGTTTTTTATTCTTCATAAATACTTTAAAGGATGAGATTCTCACGTCGCACAAGACGCTCCTTAGAATGACGGAGTGGGTGGATGAGATTCTCACGTCGCACAAGACGCTCCTTAGAATGACGGATTGAGATAGCTATTTTCATTTTCATCTGGTGCCTTATTCGGCATGATGGTTTTAGCTTTATAACAGGAACGAGTGAAAACCATTAATCAATATTGTTAAGATTATTTCTAAATTTAATTAAAAAAATGAGGTGAGAAGCAATGGATGAAAAAGAGCTTCGAGAAGCGTTAGTTTATTGGGGTCGGAAGATCATTGAAAAAAAATTAGTGGTTGGTGCTGGTGGCAATATCAGCGCTCGATATAAAGATATTATGTTGATTTCACCCAGTGGATTAGGATTTGATGAATTAGAGCCAAAAGATTATATTGCAGTAAATCTCGAAACCGGAAAAACCGTATCTGATGGCCGGCCTTCTTCAGAAGTTGTTATGCACTGGTTCTGCTATTTGGGAAGGCCTGATATCAATGCCGTTGTTCATACCCACCCTCCTCTAACTATAGGGGTTATTGCCGGAGGAGGACGAATTGGACCAATGTTCCCTGATTTTGTCGCTTATTTAGGATCATTAGGTTATATTGACTACGTGACTCCATGCACTGCTGAATTAGCCCGGGCGGTTCAAAGCCAAGTTAAAGACAAAAATGGGGTTCTCATGCTCGGCCATGGTGCATTGACTGTCGGTCAGAACCTAAAAGAAGCGTTTCAAAGAACCGAATTGATTGAAGAATCAGCCAGGATATTAATTGCAGCAAAACAATTTGGCGAACCTCGAATTTTGACATCAAAAGAATGTGATGAGATCAGAAATCTCGATGCTGAAAAATATCGAATGGAACTAATAAAAAAAGCGAATAGTCGCTAAAATTACAAATAACGAGGAGGATTAATTGGAATGTTTGTATTAGTGATAAGTGGGAGTGATGTCAGTAAAATACCTGGAGTTTCAATAGCCGGCTTAAATCCGAAGGTTATTCCTTATACTGCCCCGGCTGATGCAGATCTGCTTTTATGGGGAAAGCCCTATGTCATCGATGCAATTCCCGTTGATCCTCAAGGGCACCCAACACCGGCGATAATTACTCATGCTGCTTATTGTGAAGCTGGGTTTCCCATTTTAATTGTTCGTTCTGGAACGTACCTCCCTCCGGTGGTCCCCTATGTTGAAATGAATGTGGATCCTGGGCAAGATCCACAAACCAATCAAGCAGTTACCAAAGTAGAATTGTTAATTGAAAAGTCCAAGTCATTGGGTCAAGTTTTAGGGAAATCTACAAAAAAGATCGTTATTGCTGAATCACTACCCGGTGGAACCACTACTGCCTATTTGATTTTAAAAGCCTTAGGTTATAATGGCATGGTTTCATCGGCTGGTCCAATCAATCCAGTTCAGCTGAAAGATCAAATTTGGGAAAATACTGCCAAGAGAATCGGAATCAAATTCGGTGATTTGCGTGGGAAACCAATTGAAGCCCTTCGTGAACTGGGAGATCCAATGCAAGCTACCGTATTTGGCATGGTAACTGGTGTTTTAGAAGAAACTGATATCATACTTGCCGGTGGAACTCAAATGTTGGCAGTAGCCGCTTTACTTCGACAAGCTGGATATGATAAACACCTCTTGGTTGCCACGACAACTTATGTGGTTCGTGACAAGTATGCCCATTTTCTTGACCTTGCCAAACAAGTTCAGGTTGAAATTTATTCTGCACCACTCGATTTTAGCCAATCACCCTATTCTGGTCTTGCTGATTATGAAAAAGGATACGTCAAGGAGGGTGTTGGTGCTGGAGGAGCAGTTTGGTATGCTGAACAGCTTGGCGTATCACCAGATCGAGTAGTAAGAAAAACCGAACAATTATATCAAGCAATGATTAAAAAGAGTTGATGATTCAACTGATTAAAAAAAGGAGGAAGTGACATAAGTTGTTAACTTTTAACCACTACCATAGCCAATGGATAGATTTAAGAAGCGATACTGTAACTCATCCTACTGAAGAAATGTTAGATGCCATGGTTAAAGCTGATGTAGGTGACGATGTATATCAAGATGACCCTACTACGCGGCAGTTAGAAGAATTAGCCGCAAAAATGGTTGGGAAAGATGCTGCATTGTTTGTTCCTTCAGGGACCTTTGGAAATCAATTAGCTCTGATTTCCCACACCGATAGAGGTGATGAAGTACTCATACCAGAGAGTAATCATATTGTTATGCACGAGGTTGGAGCATCAGCGGTAATCGCCGGAGTTCAGTTACGATGTATCCCTGATGTTAATGGTCGTATCACTATTAAAGATCTGCAACGCCGTTTTCGTGATGGGGATATCCATAATCCACGAACTGGTTTAATATGCCTTGAAAATGCCCATTCTTCAGGGAAGGTAATACCTCTATCCGATATGAAAGAAATTTTTAAATATAGTAGGTCATTAGGTATACCAATTCATCTTGATGGAGCTCGAATTTTTAATGCTGCCTTGGCATTGAAAATTGATGCGACCGATATAAGCCAATCCTGTGATTCGGTGATGTTTTGTCTTTCTAAGGGTTTATGTGCACCGATTGGTTCAATTTTAGCGGGAAGTAAATCCTTTATT
>NZ_DAOLQM010000269.1:0-2787 GCF_035418125.1 Atribacter sp.
CTTGAGACCGATCTAAGGAAGTCCCCGGTGTTTTAAGCCGGTAAGATGGAGAACAGGAACGCTAAAAAGGATTCCAGTACCGGGTTCATCAAGCCTTCCGGCTTCGATCAGTGCTTTTTGAATAGCTTCAACATGCTCTTTTTCGGTTAATATGATAATAACTTCTTTTGAGGATTCCACATGGAAACTTAAAAAATGCTTTATATCATTTTCGGCAGTGGTTCCTCGACCATAAAGTATAGTGGCGCCTTTAGCGCCAGCTTTTTTAGCCTTTTCTACCAGGTGGTCGGCTTTGCCTCGCTCAACCACAGCAAATATGGCGATGACATCCATTATGACACCTCATTTCATGCTTTAGTAATAATTCCAAGCATCAAAACCGCAATAATGGTTCCCAGGGAACTCAAACCGACAATTCCAAAACCATTGAGTAGTGGGTCGCTTCCTTCAACTACTCGGGATAAGCCAAGAGCAAGGGCAACGTTGATGGGAATATTTACCGGTCCGGTGGTGGCACTGGCGCAGTCGAATGCGATACCAACCATTTTTTCGGGAGCTAAATAAGCCAGGTACAAAGCAAATAATAAAAGGGGGATTACAATTTTAACAGTTGGTATATTGCTAACAATTTTAATAATACCTAGGGTTACTCCCAAGCCAAATCCGATAGCAATAGTATGCAAAAGGACTTTTTCTGGAATAGCTCCTACTGATACCTCTTCCACTTCTAAGACCAGAGTACGTAATGCTGGTTCTACCAGGGTTGCCCCGTAGCCAACCACAAATGCAAAGATTGAGATTAATAATTTATTGTCCAAGGTCACAATGTTTTGACCTACCGATTCACCAAGTGGAATTAGACTCATGGTAACTCCCTTAAGAAAGAGGAAGAGACCGACAATGGCAAGTACGATACCAGAAAAAAAAGTCTTAGGGTGAGCTAAGGGTTGTCTTAACACTACTACTTGGAAAAAAACCAATACGGAGACCACTGGGATAATACTTTTAACGATGTCAAAAATATCATGAAACAGATAGGTAATTCTCAACTTCAGTCCTCCCCAGGTGACAGTGATGAAATAAAAATTATAATGCCTGGTTAGTGATTATCTCATAGTATTTAATACAAAGACGGTTAGATACTTTCCATTTTTATAATAACACAGTACAAGAGTTCTAGTAAGGTTCATTTTAATGCCGTTGAATTTTAAAAATTATATTATTAATTGCTCAGTGATATCTAATATGCATAATTACCTTACCCACGATCTGGATATCGGGGCTTTTAGTTGGAACAAAGATCGGCGGGTAAGCTGGATTTGAAGGTAGAAGAAGAACTAAAATCATCTTAAAAAATTGTTTTAGGAGATAAGCCTTCATGCCACGGTATGACACCAGATGAGAATGAGAATAATTACCCCCTCACTTTAATCCTTTTCCACCAAGGGAGAGGAAATAATAAAATGACTTTCCCGCTAGAAAAGAAAATGGGCAAAGCCTTAAAATGACAGCGTTTAAACCATTACTAAATTTAAAAAATAGCCTATAAATTTTGCGAAAAATTACCACAAAAAAAGCCTGGCTTTTTATTAAAGCCAGGCTCGGAAAAGGACAATCTTTTTTATTCTGTAGCAGCTTCTTTTTTGATCTCGATAGATTTTAAAATTGCTTGAATCTTTTCATCAGTTTCATGTTCTGGGCCCATTATACCGATTGAGATTTTCTCGCCATTTAATAGAGTCGTATAGAGAGATTGATGAGTTCCCGAATAATCAAAGGTAGTTTTGAGGAATTGGAACCCTAACATTTCAACCACAACCGGATCTGACCCTTTGTATTGTTCAACAAAAATTTTCATGGAGCTTTTCCAGTCAGCATCGTTGAGATTGTATCCCTCTTTTTTTAACTCCACCATGTAGGTTGCCATGCGGTTGTAAATTTGAACTGCACCGTTTTCATAAACGATAAATTGCCAAGTATCCGGTACTAAAAACTTGAAATTATCAGTTTCTTGAATCTGGTCTTCGGCATAAACAACTCCTATTAATAGTATTCCAATTACAATGCTTAATGCTGCAATGTTAATTCCTTTTCGCCTCATGGTTTATCCTCCTCTTTTTATAAACCTCTTAATAAAATAATATCCGATGAATGCGATTATTTATACACTTATGAGAGAAATTTAATAGAATTGAGAAATTATTCTTTAGGGATTTCTTTAAGAGTACTGGATACCATGGAGATGATTTTTTCCACCTCTTCTCTTTGAATCGAGAGATTCCACCGGAAAGCTATAGATAAAGAATCACCGTTGGAAAGAGGTACTAAATAGAACTCCATCAGTCCATCATGAGGAATTGCCATGTCCAAAACTTGACCAGTAATAGTGTTTTCCAGAAATGAACGATCCATAGTTTCAAGAGGTGGTTCGGTGGTTCCTAAAAAGACAGCCTTTATATACTCAATAACATCTTCATCGGTATTCCCCAGGTCTTCTTTCATGTTTTTTGGCACAGCTACCAAAGTTATTTCAATCTGTACAGTTTTGAAGTCGACGTTAGGAGGATTCAACAATGAAACCGCATCCAAGCCAACTTCAACAGGCTGGGAGAACTCGACCGGGCTTTTGAAAGTCACTTTCCACCAGTTGTATGAGAAATTCTCTGAACCAAAAGCCGATGTTCCTAAAATGAGTACTGTTATGATGCCGATCAAAAAAATCAGTTTTGTATTCATGCTATTAAGCCTCCTCGAGTGATACTGTTTTTAAATATTGTTTTCACTGGA
>NZ_DAOLQM010000270.1:0-2763 GCF_035418125.1 Atribacter sp.
TTAGACTATCGTATTTAATCACTTATTTTCTTATTTGTCAAGTAAGGTCAAACTATAAAATTTAAAGAAATTTTTTGCTTGGTTGTCTAATTTTTTCAATATTATGGTTCTTCTGAATTCATTTCTATTAATCCTTTTATCATCACTCGTTTCGGTCTTTTCACTCATTACTTCTTCTCAATTAATCATCACTGTCTTTCAGGAATTGCTTGTATCAATAATTGATTTATTTTAAACTAATAAAGGGTTGGAGTTGTGAAATAAGGAGGGGAACTTGATGCGGTTCAAAAATGATCGGTGCCTTGTTTTTTTAGGTATTTTTTTATTCATAGGTTTATTTTTCCTTTCCCTGCCAATCATCAATTCAGCTTTTGCTCAAATACCAAACACTATAGTCTGGAATTTAACCGATTTCGTTGGGCAGGAAAACGATATCCGATTAGAAGGACATAAAGCTTCTTATAGCTTTTTTTTGCCCAACTTTAAAGGAGTAAACTGGGATGAAACTCGGCTAGCTTTAAAAATTTGGTTTTCAGAAGCATTAAATCCAGAAAGTCGAGTGTCCCTTCTCATCAATGATCAATTAGTCTACACTCGGCTTTTAAAAAATATCCCATTACAACCCAATTGGGTTGCCTATCTTGATATCCTAATTCCTGAAACCTCTTTAAAGACGAATGAACGATTCATAAAAATTGAAATTCAACCAACTCTTTTTATTGGTAACCACCTTGGTGAGGATATTTCTTCTGGAAATCTCTGGATTATCATCAAAAAAGAAAGCTTTATAACCTTTAAAACGAAAACCGATTGGATTCCCCAAACTATTGATGACTTTCTGAAAAGTATTAAAGAAACAATAACTCTAATTCTTCCTCCCCAACCTTGGTCGGATCACATGCTTCAATCCTATTTCACCCTCTATGCTTTTCTTCATAAAATTCATCGAGAACAACCTTTTCGAATCCAAACTATTATTGCTCCTTCTCAACTTTCCTCCGCAGATTCTAAACAAAGCTACCAAATATATCTTTTAGAAAACTCTGTAAGTGATTATCAACTTTATGGGAAAAAACTTTTTTTAACCGCTGAAGGAGTAAAAACTATATCAGCTGAATTACACAGGTTCATGATTGGTACCAGCGGAAAAACCTTCTATTCCACCGAAGAAAAAAAATCTTTCCAGCCTCAAAAAATAACTTTCTCCCATTTAGGATATTCTTCTTTCAAGTTAGAGGGATTTGGTAATATGGAGAAAAACCT
Source organism: Atribacter sp. (assembly GCF_035418125.1). Taxonomy (NCBI): domain Bacteria; kingdom Pseudomonadati; phylum Atribacterota; class Atribacteria; order Atribacterales; family Atribacteraceae; genus Atribacter; species Atribacter sp. The sequence continues at coordinate 1,264 of NZ_DAOLQM010000270.1, forward strand.
TCGTTTTTATTATTCTGACCTTTCAAAATATCCAACTTCATTGACTCTTCGGCTTTTTTTTAACCATACTCCACTTCCTTCAGATTTTAAAGGAGAAGCTCTGATCAAGTTGTCGATAAACTCTCAGCCGGTTTACTCTCAACGTTTAGATGCCAAGAGCGGTGGTCAGTTATTTCCCATTGACCTCTATCTATCAGCTCCACTTCTTAAACCAGTAAATACCTTAACCTTCGGATTAAGCTATTATCCCGATGAAGAGGATTACCGACTGGGAATGATGCCTTTCGAGGGCTTTTTTTCTGAAGACTCGTATTTCCAGGTAAAAAGCGGTAATTATGCTGCCATTTTGTCCAGCTGGAAACCTATTACTGCTGTACCCGGCAACAAAATTAAAATGGTACTTCCTTCTGAGTTGGATGAAAATACCTTGCACATTGCTGCAGAAATTCTCTCCTCAATTCAGCTTTATAATTCAAGGCTGATCCCAGTGGAAATCATTTTTGGGGGAACCCATCCTAATAATCTCCTTAGCCCATCTTCAATCGCTATCGGTTGGAATCCGAATTATTACCCAGAAATGTGGAATTATCATTGGACAAACTTCATACAAATACCAAAGCTGATCGAACACACTTTATCATCTTCAGAATACCTCAATCTTAATCTTCTCCAAAAAATACCTGCTGCCATTTATAATATTACTATTCCCTTTGGTCAATTTGTCCATCAATTTTTCTTTTCTTTCTTATCATACCCCATACCAGTTCAGACCAATCGGAGTGAAAACCATCTTCTTATAATCGTAAGTCCGGAAATAATTCCTAATTATCTTTATTCAACGGTTTTCTTTGAATCCGGCCAAATGGTTTTGAAAGATTCAATCCAAAGCCAAGCAAACCTTACCACCAGCCTGAATGAACCAATAAGTTGTTTGGTATTTTTTTATCAGAATCACATTCCAGTGATTCTTTTTACAACATCTGGCCAAAAATCGATTGCTGAGAACTATTTTAAGAAACATTTCAACCCCAAAACCACCTTTTTGGGCATCTCGGGAAATTTAGTCATTTTTGAAAAAAATGGAATTATTGATGCAACCTTTCCGGAAAATTCTCTAACCAATGATCCTGATAAATCTCAGGGATTTTTTTCTCAATTTACCTCTAATCAAAGAATTCTTTTTCTCATTATTCTCGGTATTATTATTGCCTTAGTGATAATTTTTTATTATCAAAAAAACCATTTAACAAGCAGTGACAATTGAAGAGAAAATGAATCTTTTTCCTTTGCTTTGCCTGGTGAGAGAGCAAAACCTTTTCATTTCATTTTTCCAATGCAAAGCTTAATCGGCCAATACCTAAATTCTTTGAAACCAGAAGAAAAATTAACTGATTATGATCTTTCTCTCGTCTTGGTAGATAAATATCCTAATTTTAAGTCGCTTAGCGGGTAAATTATTGATCAGCTGCATTTGATACATCTTTTTTCTCGTTTTCTTTC
>NZ_DAOLQM010000271.1:0-2739 GCF_035418125.1 Atribacter sp.
CTGGTTTTAAACCAGCTTTTACCATCGCTTGACCAGTTAAATATCCACCCGCAAATAAATCAACACCAGAATATCCAAACCCTTTTGCTAAAAACTCTTCCTGGATATCAGGAAGTGGGGTATTATTGACTGTAACAATAATTCCTTTACTGTCAGCTTCCCTTACCAAATCCCACATCGCCGCTGAACCCGGATGCCCCATAATTACAATCCCATCAGGTTGAGCAGCAATGGCTTCCTTAAATTGCTGAACCATCTTTTCAGGTTGCCACTGAGAATACTGTTCGATTAATTTGACACCTAAAGCTTTAGCAGCTTCGCGGGCTCCTAAAGTTCTCTGTATAGTGGCAACAGCACCTTCAGCTCCTCCCATTTGACAATAAATTGTCATTCCCTCTCCTAAAAGTTTATCCTGAGAATAAGCGGGAAAAACAAAAGTCATCAACACTAAAGCAACAATTAATATAAAACTTATTTTTTTCATTCCTTCTTCCTCCTCGTAAAAATTGAACTGATAACTTAAAAATAGTCTTGAATATTCCTAATTCAATTTGAAAGCTTTTTCCTCCTTTCTATTAAATAATTCAATAACTTATTTTCAATTCCTTCAATAAATTTATTCTTTCTTTAACCCTTTAGTAAAAACTGAATTCTTTAAATTATCAAAAAAACAAAGACGCTTTCCGTTGGTCCGATCTAACACAATATTGAGAGCAATAGAACCAAGCATAATGAGTCCGGTCGTCAAACGAGTCCAGAATCCACCTACTCCTGAAGCAGTGACTCCGGTTTCGAGAGAACCTACAATAAACATACCAAACAAGGTGCCGATTACCCGGCCTTCTCCACCAGTAATTGATGTTCCTCCAATGAAAACGGCCGCCATGACTGGGAGCAAGAAACCACTTCCTTGATTCGTCCAAAAATTAGTCATTTCAAATGTAAGCAAGCAGGCTGCAAAACCACCCATTAAACCCATTAAAGTAAAAACCTTAATCTTGGTTGAATCAACGTTGACTCCCATGACCCGAGCGACATTGACATTGTCTCCAATAAACATGATGCTTTCCCCAAAAGTATGACGATTCAATAAATACCAAACAAAAATTGTCAAACCAATGGACCATATGGCTTGAGAAGGAAAAAGACCCCCAATTCTACCAACCAACAAGGTATGAAGAAGAGAACCTTTTATCGGATTGACGTTGAGAGAAACTCCTCCTGAAATTAAAATGGTTAAACCCGTCCAAAAGAAGTTGGTTCCCAAAGTTGTCATTATTGAAGGAATCCCAACCTTGGTAAGGATCAAACCATTCATATAACCAATAAAGGCTCCGGCTGCTAAAGCTGCTAAAAAAGGAATAAAAATCATTCCAGTGATGTGAAAAAGATAGGCAAACACCATTCCACAAAAAGCAATAACTGATGGAAAAGAAAGATCAATTTCACCAGCAGTGATAATCAGAGTCAATCCAGCCGCCAAAACCAGAGTAGGAGCATTATAGGTTAAAAAAGACATATATATGGTTGGCCTTAGAAAAGCATTAGGTGCGGTCTTCATAAAAGCTAAAATTATAACCACAAAAACCAGCATAACCGGGAAACCTTCTATTGCTAATAAACCCTTTTTCTCAGTTTTAATCATAACTCCTACTCGTCTCCCCTCTTTTTAGATGCGAATCTTAATAGAAATTCATCTAATTTTTCTAAAGACATCTCATCTTTGGAGAAGTTAGCTACCACCATCCCCCGATCAATAATTACAAAACGGTCGGCGATATCGTAAACATGTCCGATGTTGTGGGATATATAAACACAAGCTCGACCAGAGGCTCGAATTTTCTCAACAAATTGAAGAACTTTTTGGACTTCTTTAACCGACAAAGAAACCGTTGGCTCATCAAGAATGATTAAATCGGCATCAAAATGCATTGCCCGCCCTATGGCAATCCCTTGCCGTTCCCCACCTGAAAGTTTGCTCACTTTAGAATCAACACCAATACCAACACCTCGGAACCCAATCATATCCATAATGATGTTGTTGGCAATTTCTTTTTCCTTTTTAATGTTGATGAAGCCAAATCCATTGGTTATTTGCCGTCCAATAAAAAAATTCCTCCATAAGGTTTGTTTTTCTCCTAAAGATTTATCTTGATAGACAGTTTCTATACCATAACTGTGGGCTTTTTTTACATTGTAGTCTCGAGAAGTAACTTTCTTGCCACGGATATGGAGCTCTCCGCAGGTAGGATGGAGGACTCCGGTCATAATTTTAACCATGGTTGACTTTCCGGCACCGTTGTCACCAAGTAAGCCTACTACTTCGTTTTTTCCAACTGAAAAATTTATATTTCTCAATGCTTCGACATTCCCGAAACGCATTCCGACATTTTTCATTTCAAGAATGTACTGGAAATTCTTGTCCCCCATTTTCACCCCACCTTAATCCATCTTATCTTCGCAGATAGTTTAATTATAATTTTCATATTTTAGTTTGTCCAGCTAAACAAGTATCAAATTTTTTTTATAAATAAAATGGTTATTTTCTTTCATCATTAGATAGAATCAAGTTTTTGGAAATTTTATTAACAATTCAAAATTGAATAATTTATTCTAATCAATTCGGAACTCATTTGAATGAATGATTAGGACATCCTTATCTTTTTAATCTCTTCCTATTGAAGGATAAACTCTCATGTCGCCTTGGTGACACCAGATAAGGATGAAAACACTAATTAA
>NZ_DAOLQM010000272.1:0-2728 GCF_035418125.1 Atribacter sp.
ATCGGCACAAGCAATTGATTGTTTCATAAAATGACTATTCAACAACTATTAGACAAAATAAGGGAGTTTGCTACTAATAATTACTGCTCTTGCGAGGGGCGGATTCACGACCCTGAGAACTTGATGGAAAAACTTTTACAGGAATGTGAGAAGTGGGAAAAGGAGGTGAAAGAAAATGACTAACCAAAAAGAAATAAAAAAAGCCTACCAAGACATCTTGGCGGTTTGTGAAAAGTATTCCAATTTAAGTAATAGCGATTATGCGTTAAATGACATACAGGAAATGGCCGAGAAAGCAAAAAACCATTTGCTCGTCGTTGAATGGCAGGAAAAATATGGTATTGAGTTAAGCCACGACGCAAGGCCATTCACTACCGACTTTATGAGAATTAACGATTATGTGAGATTTTGCTACTTTGGCGATGCGGCAGGAGACAAGGCCAAACACACGGGGCGTTCCATTACTTGGAGCGATGACGGTAGGCAACCAAAAAACGAATGGTTATTGGTTATCGGGTTTCCTACAGGGCCTTACATTTTCGGCGAAGACTACGACGAACAACGACAATTGTTTCAAGATTTCTTTGAAGAGCTAAAAAGCTACCACCCTGATTTCTCAGACACTCATAATAATGTGTTGTATTGGAAATTAGAAAACGCCAAAGATATTTATAAGGATTTTGACAAAATTCTTCAAAAATACGAAGACAGAAACCAAGCTGAACTAAAAGAAAGAAAGATAGCGGAACTTAAAAAAGAATTAGAAGAATTAGAAAAATAACTTTTAAAATTAGGTGGAGCGGTTGCGGAAAAGGTAGACGATATCAGGATGGAGTCCTTGAATACGATCCCGACGGTATTGCTAACGTGGCAACGCGAGAGAATATCGGGTGACTCTATGCAGGGTGCAAATCCTTGCCCGCTCCACTTAGTTTTAAATAAAATGACTAAACAGAGGAGAAGGCTTATTGTCTTCCTTTGAAGCCTATCGTTTTATCAGACGAACAATGATTAAATTCACCTCCTTAAAACATCATTACCGAGTGTCTATCTGGATTAGCAAGATTTCCCTCTGGTTTATCCTCCTCCTCTGCTTTGTCATCGGCGCTGTGATGGCCCTAAATCGGCTGAAAACCCCAAAGACGATAGTTAGTCCCGTCCCCGAAGAACCGAAGATTACCATTACCCCAACTCCAACTCTTTTCCCCGAAGCGGAAGCAGAAGAGAAGGCCCGGAAGGAAGGGAAGATTTTGGAAGGAGAGGCGACGATTTACACCGATACTATTGAAGGCTGTTTAGGTTGCAAGCCACATTACGATGAAAACGGCAAACTATATTTCATTATGGCTAATGGGGAAAGGCTTGACGTCAAGAGAAGAACCGTCGCCTGCGGGGTAGGCACTTCTTGTAAGGTTTTTCCTCTCGGGACAACGGTGGTTGTCCAGAATTTGGAGAACGGAATGTTTACCACGGCCGTAGTTACCGATACAGGCGGGTTTGGCAAGCTATACGGCAGGATTTTGGATATGACGCCGGCGGTAGCAAGCCGAATAAACTTGAAAGGAAAGGGACAGGTTAGAGTTTGGCCGATAGAGGAGGTGGAAAAATGAAAAAGAGTAAGAAAATAGAAAGATTAAGCCCGCCACGAGCAAATATTAAGGATGGAGTTTATGAGATTGAATTAGAGTGGTTATCAAAAGCAAGAAACAAGACAGAAAAAAAAATCTTAACAATGATTATTGACGAATTTAAGAGAGCGGATATTGCTCTGCCCATTGAAAGATGCTATTTTCTTAAAGATGCTATCGGAGATGAAATTAAGAAGTTGTTAGTAGAGTTGGGATTACCTGAAAAATACATTTGTCCCCGTTGTGGACAAGAAATGAAAGTAAAACCTAAAGGAGTAGTATGTCCTTGTTGTGGACTAAAAGGCGATTTTGAAGATTAAGGAGACAAAAAATGAAAATCATCATCACAAAAGACGATGCCTTAGAGGCGTGGAATAACCCTGAAACGAAAGCACTTTTTAAAATTGTTTTTGGTAATGATAATTTTGATAACTATTGGAAAGAGTGCGAAAAATTCAACAGCATGACCGAAGAAGAGCAAGAGATGTATAAAGAAGATGCGATAGAAAAGTTAGCGAAAAGTTTCACTGATTATAAAAAATGGGGGCGAGAAAAAAAGAGATAAATTGGTTATTTAGGGGACAGTGCACACGGGGGAGGAAGGGTTTTGTCCACCGCCAAGCGTGCATATGTTTAGCGACATAAAATGCTTGTTTGGGACTGCCCCCTTAGTAACCAAAATAAAAAAGAGAGGAGGTGAAATAAAAAATGACTAAAACAATCAAACTAAGTAAGAATTTTGAAAAAGCCATTGACAGCTTAAACCGGATAGAAAAGCTATCAAAAGAATTTGGGGGTATATTTAGTGAGCTTACCGAGGAAGAAAAAGACTTGGTTGGAGGCTTGGTTATTGGCGTTTACTCGCCAATAAAAGGAGCCCCAAAATTCCAAGCAGTGAGTGGCAGTAGGGTATATTGCGAAGGGCTTATTGGTGATATAAGTAATGAGATAAAGAAACGAGGAGGCAAAGTCCCCAGTTTGGCTGAGATGCTAGAAGAATGGGAAACTGAGCAACAAAATAAATAGAAAGGAGGTGAAAATGAAAAAAGAAAAAGCAATGAGCTTTCAAGACAAGTTAGAACTTATTCAATCGGCTTGCC
>NZ_DAOLQM010000273.1:0-2719 GCF_035418125.1 Atribacter sp.
CGACGATAATAACCCCAACCGCCAGAGTCTGGAAATAAGATGAAACATTTAAAATATTCAAACCATTCTGGACAATCCCTAATAAGATAACACCCAAAAAAGTACCAGCAATGGTGCCCCGTCCTCCTTCAAAGGTTACTCCCCCGATGATAGCGGCGGCTAATGCTCTCAATTCATAACCTTCACCGGCATTCGCTAAAACATTTCCCAAGCGGGAAACTAAAACCAAAGATGCCAAGCCAATAATCGCTCCGCTCAGGGTATAGTTCATAATCTTCAAACGGTCAACGTTAATACCGGAAAGATAGGCGAGTTGTTCATTGCCCCCCATCGCCACTAAACGCCGACCATATTTGGTATAAGTGAGTAAAAAATGGGTGGCAAAAACCATTACAATGACTATAATCATCGGCATGGGAACTCCAAAAACCCGACCTCGACCTAAAAATTGAAAATTTCCCTTCATTGAGAGAAATAGACCCTGTGATATAACTAAAGCCAAGCCATAATATACATAATTCATCCCCAGAGTAACGATGAGAGGGACGCATTTACTTTTACTGACAATCACACCGTTAATAAAACCACAGATGACCGGAATCCCAAAACCAATGAGTATTGCCAAACCGACATTCGATCCTCGCATGATCAATGTACAAATAACTACACTGGAAAGACCGATCATCGAGCCAATCGATAAATCAATCCCACCTGAAATGAGCAAAAGAGCCATGGCCATAGTCGCAATGCCAAGGACAGTAATTTGTTGAAAGACCGCTAAGAGGTTACCCCAAGTTAAAAAACGAGGGTTCATCGATCCAAAAATGACCGAAAGTAAAATAATTACAATCAACAAAAAAAACGATTGATTCTTAAATAAGGCAGGTAAGTTCGTAGTTTTTGTAGTCAAATGACCATCACTCTTTGGATTGTCCATCATCGGTCACCCCAAAAGCATAAGATATAATATTTTCTTCTGTTATTTCTTGGTCGTTTAACTCAGTGATGATCCTTCCGTTTTTTACCACCAAAACCCGATCACTCAAAGCAATAAGTTCCGGTAATTCGGAAGAAACCATAACGATCGATTTTCCTTCCTTAGCAAGTTCGGTTATCAGTTTATAAATTTCATTCTTTGAATTAACATCAATTCCAATTGTCGGTTCATCGAAAATCAGGATGTCAACGTTTTTAAATAACCAGCGAGCCAGAACTACTTTTTGTTGATTCCCACCGCTCAAAAATCGAACTTCCTGATGAGGTGACGGAGTTTTTATATCTAAGTCAAGAATAAAATGCTCCACATCTTTTTTTTCTTGGTTTAAGTTTAAAATTCCACCAGGATATTGGTCCAAACCGGCAATTGTAGTGTTTTTAATTACACTTAAATTGAGCGCTAAACCAGTTTTATGTCGGTCCTCAGTGATCAAACCAATTCCAGCTCGTATGGAATCTTGGGGGGAACGAATGTTGACAGGCTTGCCACGAAGCAATACTTCTCCACTGACCTTTCGATCCATCCCGAAGAGAGCCCGAACTAACTCAGTGCGTCCTGAACCAACTAAACCGGCAATCCCTAATATTTCACCTTTCCTCAGGTTAAAGCGAATAGTCGGTGAATGACGACGTAGTTTTAAATTTTTTACTTCCATCACCACTTCACCGATAGTATTCTTATCCTTTTTATAAAACGTTTCTACTGAACGGCCTACCATTTCTCGAGTGAGAAGATTCAAATCAAAATTCTTATCGGGATTATCATGAGTGATGACTATCTGGCCATCCTTAAAAACAGTAATCCGGTCAGCAATTTCTGATATTTCCTCCAAGCGGTGAGAAATATAAATTACACTGATCCCCCGCTGACTGATATCTTTCACCAAATCAAGAACAACTTTTACATCATTAACATTAAACATAGCAGTTGGTTCGTCCATAATTAACACTCGAGGCTCATAAGCAAGCGATTTCACAATTTTTACGAATTGTTGCTCAGCAGGACTCAGCTTTTCAACAGGAGCTTCCGGATCTAGATGAATCTTCAAGGAGTCAATGATTTTTTGAGTTGCCTGAATGGTCTCTTGGTAGCGGATCAATCCAAAGCGAGTGGCTTTTTCTCTGCCAACAAAGACATTCTCTGCAACGGTCATTTGTGGCACAACAATATTCTCTTGGTAAATAACCTGAATTCCCAAGGTTTGAGAAAGATAGGGAGTAAGGTATTTATAATTTTTACCATGAACCATGAGTTCTCCGCTATCAGGCCGTAAACTACCAGTGAGAATTTTGATAAAGGTTGATTTTCCGGCACCATTTTCTCCAACAATACAATGGATCTCACTCTGGTGGAGATCAAATGAAACATTGGAAAGAGCTTTCACTCCTGGAAAGGTTTTAAATATATGATGGGCTTGGATAATATAGTCTCTTTTCCCTGCTTCTATCATGACTCATTTACCTTTTTCAAATGGTCTATAATTAAAAAGATGTCCTTCCCCATAAGAGGAAGGACATCATGAATCCAACTAATTAAATTATTCAATACCACCAATGTAATTTAAAGCCCGTTCATAGTTTTCATCGGTAATTTCCCAGGATATAGCCTCGGCTAAATTCTCCTTGAAAATTGGAATAATCGGAAGAGGTATGAATTTTTCCGGTTGCTTTCCTTTGGTTATAAATTCATAGAGACTCTTGAAAGTAATCAAGCCTTGCAGTG
>NZ_DAOLQM010000274.1:0-2716 GCF_035418125.1 Atribacter sp.
AGGCGAAGTTTTCATTAAATAAATAACGGAAGGATGCATGAACAGAGACCTTCAACACCAAATGTATTGGAATGCCGGAGTAAGAAAGGAAAAGCGAAGAGAGCGTAATATTGAAAAAAAAGTTCATACTGATTTAGTCTGGTTGGAAATCGAACCCTATTTACGTTCCGGGATGAAAGTTCTTGATGCTGGAGGAGGATATGGTCGGTATGGTTTAGAAGTAGCTCGGAGAGGATGTGAACTTACCCTTTTAGATATTTCTTCAGCTATGCTTCAAGAAGCAAGGAGTTTAGCCCAAAAAAGTGGAATTCAGTCAATCAATTTTGTTGAAGGAAGAGTCCAAAATCTCCATCAATTTTCTAGAAAATATTTTGATTTAGTCCTATGTTTGGATGCACCAGTATCTTATGCCTATCCGGATCATTTCCGAGCTATACAAGAAATATGCCGGGTGAGTCGGAAGAGAGTTATTTTTTCGGTCGTTAATCGGCTGGGACAACTTCCGATAGCAATTGAGCAGGAAATGGGTTGGACCGGTTCTTTAAACCATACCCGCTCCTTTTTAGAAAAAGGCAATTGGGATCACCCAGAGAAATTACAACAAATTGAAAACTGGATATCTTTTTTGAATCGGTATATTTTTCCCCCATTACATGCCTTTCTTCCTGGGGAATTGGTTGACATAGTTGCAGAACAAAATTTTCAACCGGTTCGCATAATGGCAACCGGGACCTTAGCCCGATTACTCAAAACCAAGACTCTCCATCGAATCGTGAACAACCAAAAAACCTACCAACAATTTTTAAAAATATGTCAAGAGTATGATTCGCAATTTGAGGTGCTGGGAGTAGGAGCCCGTTCGGCTTCGGGTTTATTAATAATAGCCGAAAGGAATGAAGATGGATCGAATTTGGAAGAAGCTTATCCTGAGAATAAAGGATGAGTCTTATCGTGAACAGGTTTATTGGTGGTTTCAAGATCAGAAACCTTATGGTTTCTGGGAGAAAGATAGTTTAACCATTGTTGCTTATGTACGAGATTGGCCAGAGGAGTCTTTTCCAGAATACATTGTTGCAGCTGAACGCGATGAAGAACCAGATGAGAATTGGGCTAAAGAATGGCGCAAACGCTTTAAGCCAATAGTCGTAAATGAGACCATTGTTATCCGTCCTCCTTGGGAACCAGCAATTCCTTCAAAGATTGATTTGGTTATTTATCCTGCTTATGCATTTGGGACCGGTGATCATCCAACAACCTTTTCTTGTATGGAATTCATATCCCAATTTTTTAAACCGGGGATGGAATTTTTAGATGTGGGCATGGGTTCAGGAATACTTTCTCTTTTAGCTTTTCGTCTTGGAGCTGGAGATATTACTTCTATTGATATTGATCCCTTGGCAATGGAAGAACTAAAACGGAACTGTGCTTTAAATCAAATACCTTTCGAAAGAATCAAATCAAAAATCGGCGATCTTACCGGTATAGAAGGTTCTTTTGATTTTATCGTGGCAAATATTGGAGCTCAATTTGTTTTAGAAAATTTACCCCTCTTGAGCAATATGCTTCATATTTCTGGTTATTTAGTTTTATCGGGTTTTCAAGGAGAGGATGTTCCTCTTATTCAGCAAAAAGCTCTATTGGTTTCTCTCGAAATAATACAATCAATCGATAAAAATAATTGGGTGACTATTGTTTATCAAAAGAGAGCAAAAAATCAATTATCCGATTGAAGAGTAATCTGAGCATTTAATGGATTTATATTTTTTCATTCTTTTTTCATAGACACATTCTTGCTTTTTTGACTATAATAAGAACATACGGTTTCTTTGAAAAAGGAATTAATCTTTATTCAACGATCAATACAATAAAATATAAGCTGAGATCTCGAAATTGTAATCATTATCTAACGATTAAGGGATTTAATAGATTAATTAAAAAACTTTAAACTCACCGTATAGGATTGTGAAAGAGAGGTGCATATTTGGTTGAGAGTTGCTTTCGTTTATCTCGGGAAAGATAAAGCCTTACAGCAAATTACAAAATACATGATCAATGCGTTTGAAAAATCAGGTCATACCGTAAAGAATATTGAAATCGAGGATTCATCATCGCCTATTAATCTTAGACCATACGACGTAATATTTGTTGGTGCGTCGGTAGTCAGTGCTTTTGGTGGTAAGATTTCCCCGGAAGTGGTGAACTTTTTAAAAGGAGTAGCTGGATTGGAGGGGAAGAAAACCGTTGCCTATGTCCGACCCTCCTTGTTTGGAACCGACAAAGCCCTTCGACGCTTAATGGCGAATATGGAGTCAAGTGGGGCATTCGTTATTGACTTTCAAGCAATTAAAAGTGATAAAGATGCCCAGCTTTTATTAGAAAGGCAGTTAAAAAAAGGATAGGTTAATAAAAATGAGCAAAGAAAAAGAAAATATGAGGGAAATGTTTGAGGAGATGTTTTTTACTCCCCTCAATAGCTTTTTTGGGCCACAGGTTAGTGAGGAAGTACGAAGCCATCTTTCCCAAGCTCGAATTGAAATACTGAAGGCAATGAAAACTTTCATAGAAAGTGAAATAGATAAGCTCGAAAAAACAGTCCACGATAAATAATCATTTTATTACGATGAAAGAATTCGATTGAGAAAGCCCTCAACTTTCCTTAGGTTTTAAACCTTTGCAGATTGGGGTTGAGGGGCTCTCTCTTAATAACTATGTTTTA
>NZ_DAOLQM010000275.1:0-2702 GCF_035418125.1 Atribacter sp.
AGCTTCCTCGGTATGAATATGATTTGATAAAAGCCAAAGAAGAATTTCAAAAAGCTTGGGGTGGCAAGATTTGGGATAAGGGTTTTCAAGTAACCTTGGCTTATGATACCGGAAATGAAGTATTCCAGACTGCCTGTGAAATACTAAAGGAAAACATCGAATCTTTAAATCCTCGATTTAAAATACAAATCCAGGGAATACAATGGCCAAGTTTTCTGGATTCTTTCAAATTAGGTCAGTTACCTGCAATTGTAATTAGCTGGATTGCTGATTATCCCGACCCCCATAACTTAATCTTTAGTCACTATCACAGTAATGGAGCAATTGGAGGAGCTCAAGGCGAGGGTTTTGCTGAATTTGCTAAGAATAATTTGAATCACCAGATTGATGCTGCACTTATTGAAACCAATCCAGAATCCCGGCAAAAATTGTATGAAAATATTCAAATCGATGCTTATAAGCATGCCCTGGGAATACCCTTATTTCAACCCATAGAAATCCATTTGATGAAAAACTGGGTCAAAGATTGGGTGTTTAATCCAATTCAATGCGGTGAAGCTAATTTTGATATCATCTATAAAAAAGAGCAATAAACATTTGATGAAAGAAGCATCAAATGTTTATTGCTCTTTAAAAATATGATTGTTGGTGGATATCAACTTCTTGATTAAGTTTTAATCCCAAGGGTGTATTCGTTTTCCTGCTTGCTGGGACTGTTCCAAAATATGAAGAGCTTCTTTACCGGTGAGGGTTTGATCGGGTAAAAAGGTATCATCAGATAAAATTCCATCAAAAATGCCAGCTTGGTATGTTATCTTTATGGCAGTTTGGTAAGGACGATCTAAATGACTTATATCTGAGGGAAGGATTCGATCTTTTTTAAGGTGTTCAAAGTCAAGTAAACAATATAACCAAAATGCAGCTTCTTTTCTGGTGATGGGTTTATCAGGATAAAAGTAATAATTTTCTTCCTTCATTTCCGGATCGATGATTCCCAAATGAATGAGAGTTTCTACATATCTACTGGCAGGATCAGTCCACTGAAGATCGACACAATTCCCATAAGAATAAGATTTTTTATTTTGAAAGTCTTTTAATGTTGGGACGTAGAGTTGAATACCGTTTATTTGGACCATCAAAGTAACGAAGTCTTTCCTGGATATCTGGTGAAGATTGGTATATTTTTCGGAACTGATGATTTTATTCAGATGGAATATTTTAAACAATTCTTCCAGGCCCCACAGAAGCCTCGGGGTGGGACGACTGACGATTGATTCATTAACCACGAATACCTGTCGGTTTTGAACAGCTCGAATATTATTAAAGCCGGGGCGTTCATAGATAGAAGGAACTGATACTCGATTCATCCGACCGGTTTGGGCGATATAGATATCGATATCTTTAGCTTTAGAAAGCAACCGTTCAATACCATAATCAGCAATCCGAGAATCGGGTGAGGTTGCAACGGCATCAGAGGCAATATTTAAACCACCCGCCATCGTGATGAGCTGATCAACGATGCTTCCCGGAGTAGTAGTGGAAAATTTATCACTTATTGCTTCAAAAAAAACACGAGGGCGGTCATCTGAATCAATGGTAAACCTTTTCGCTTCAGAATTAAGATCTTGGATGAGTTGTCGTGCTGATTCCTCCCGCCCGGTTATAATACCCAATTTCACTAAATAAGGTTCGAGGTCGTTCCAGTCTTCTGGATTGAGATTGATAACTGGAATACCAATTTTTTCCAAAGTTTCAACAAATCGTGGATAGCGTTCCAGGATAAAATCCCGGATAAGTACGACATCAGGGTTCAAAGCAATAATTTTTTCCGGATCGGACCTATAATCACATACGGTTTTTTTATTGACCGATGGAGGGTAATCCTCGCTCCCAGATATCCCTATAATTTGTTCTTCTGCACCGAGATAATAAAGGTTCTCAGTATGAGCAGTATAGAGAGATACAATTCGTTGAACTGGATGTTCGAACTGAAACACGATTCCACGATCATCAGTTATGGAAATCTGAGTACTTCCCATTCCTGATAGGGCAAATAACAAAAAAAGGATACTAAAAACTATGAATAATTTTTTCATTTGAATATATCCTCCTTTTCTTTTTGGAAATTGGGATAAATCCATCTTATTTCACTATCATCATGATATTGAAAATCCAGGTCGACTTGAAAAACTCTTTTTAAAACCTCGGGTTGTAAGGCTTTTTCTTTGTTGACATACAAAGATACTCCTTGAGGTTCGAAGAAGAGAATTCGATCGGCTAACAAAGGAGCCATAAAAAGATCGTGAACCGAAGTAACCACAAGAGATCCCTTCCGAACCAAGTCTTTAAGTAATTGAATAAAAAATAATGAATAATGAATATCTAAATTTGAAAAAGGTTCATCAAGTAAAAGAATTGGTGTTTGTTGACAAAAGGATCGAGCTAAGGCAACTCGTTGTTTTTCTCCACCACTAATCTCGGTAATTTTTTTGGAAGCCAAATCAATCAAGCCGGTTTTCTCTAAAATAGAAACGGTGATGCGATGATCTTCCTGAGAATAATCGAAAAAATTTGCTTTATAGGGATAACGCCCCATAAGAACCGTTTCATAAACGGTGAAGGGAAAATGTACAGCATAGTTTTGTGGTACAAAGGAAACGAGTTGGGCAATTTTCGATCGTTTATAAGAATGAAGATCAATA
>NZ_DAOLQM010000276.1:0-2696 GCF_035418125.1 Atribacter sp.
ACTAAAACAAGGGTTTCATATACGAAAGTGTGATTTTGTGATACATTCACTCTGACGACATTCAAAAGTCTTTCTATAAAAAGAAGGGGTTTCTTTTCTCTCTGATTTAGTATCTTTGCAAAAAAAGAAAGAAGTTATGCTCATCGCTAGACAAAAGAAACAAGAAAACATTGCCGAATATGTACTATACATGTGGCAGATTGAAGATATTATAAGAGGCTACCAATTCAACTTGGAGACCATCAAAACCAACATCATCGAGAAGTTCAACCAACCAGAAGAGGTTAAGAAAGACATGACGGATTGGTATGACAATCTCATCGCCATGATGAAGAACGAGAAAATCGAGGAGAAAGGTCATCTGAAGATCATCAAAAACATTACAGACGACATGAACGAGCTTCACATGGAGCTTTTGCAAGATTCAAAGGAAATTCAATACAACGCCATGTTTTTCAAGACGCTCCCCTACCTCATCGATTTCAGAAACAAATCAAAAGCAGGTCAGGAGACCAACGATGTGGAATTAGCCCTGGGCGCTCTTTACGGCATCCTGATTCTACGATTGCAAAAAAGGGAAATCAGCAAGGACACAGAACAAGCCATCAAACAAATAAGCATCTTTTTGGCTCATTTGGCTGCAAAACACAAGGAAGACGAGGAATAACAGATCAAGTAAAAAAAGTGCGTGGAGAGTTTTTAACCACGAATTAGCACGAATTATCTTATTTCAGGTCAAATAAATTCAGGAATAAGAGTTTGTTATTATGGACAGTAGGTGTGTACATGTTCCAGCGGAAGGGGAAAAGCAGGGTCCGTCGAGCAAGGACAAACAATCGGATAATCATATTACATGATCGTGTACAAATGTTTTTAAGATGGATCCTTAATTGAACCTAGCCACGGGCTTTTGGCCTTGATCCCTTTATCCAAAATCAAGTACCGTAAGCATCTCCTCACGTACCCAAGCCGCACCAGGACCTTTAGCCGCGTCCAATTCGTTTGCAAACTTTCTCATCTTATCGGCATCCAAGTTGCAAAGTTCTTTTAAAAAGCGCGAAACACCTGAATAGACTGCCGACGACTGAGAATAGACATCTACCATTGCCTTCTCCTCATAAGCAGAGAGAAAAGAGGCTTGAGCACCCTCCTTTTTCACCTGTAAAGATGCCAAAATATAAGCAAATGCCTTCATATATTCAGATGAGTTCTCGTCCTTCAACTTTATCAGCAAAGAATCGGCAAAAGGCAAACGAGAACAAAGGTTACGTGAAAGCTGCTCTGCCAACTCCATATTCTTACACTCTTTCAACCACGACAAGGCCTCCTTCTCCGTAAACTCATCGACAGGCTGAAGATAGGTAGCCATGATCATCATCTCCCTGCAGCCGGAATGCCATAAGCAACGGGCCAGCTTTGAACTACCCGTAAATCGAGCAGACAACTCCTTGATACGCATCAACGAAACGCCATAACTCAACTTGTAACCCAAATGTTTCAGGCCACTAGACACCACTCCATTCATGGATGCAACCAAGTATTTGCGGATAGATCTCATCTGTTCATCTACCTCTTTATCGAATCTAAAAAAGTGCAGCATAATGTACGAAGTTTCATAAAACAAAAAAGTCTTTCGAGAAACCCGAAAGACTAAAAAAAGGGGGTGAAGAATGGGTCTCGAACCCACGACCTTCGGAACCACAATCCGACGCTCTAACCAACTGAGCTACCCTCACCATTTTTCTGTTTTGCAGTGCAAATGTAATTCGTTTTTTCAATTCATGCAACCCTTTTTACAAAAAAAATGAAAGTTTTTTCTTCCTCTTTCTGCTTCAAACTGCGCATTGCTTCAAACATTCAACAAATCAACGAGATAAAACCCAAGTGGGTGGTTTCTTTAACCATAAATTATTATTCGCTACCAACGGAACAAATCAAAACAACGTTTTGAAGGAAGCACAGATTAGACAAACGGGGAACGTTCCGTCCAGTAAGTGACCGACCTTATAGCCTAGAGTGCTCAAAATTTGATTTAAAATCTTGCTCAAAAAACAAGGTGCTTTAATGTGAGTTTGAATAAAAATAGGACATCACGAAATTAACATATAAACAGATTTATAATGTCCTCGCCGGACGGGCCCTACTTTTTCCCTTCATCTGGAAAAAGTAGGCAAAATTTCGTAAGGTCGAGCGCAGAATGGAGCTTGCTCCGATTATGCCGAGACCGAGAAATTTGGATGAAATCAAAAAGAGCCGCCGCTGTGAGTGCTCTTCTTCCAAAAGTGACGCACTGTCTGGCTAAACAGTTTTAAACGCGCTCGTACCTCGCTTGAACGGTAAAACTGTTTTTAACGCCATCCAGCACGCCACTTTTGGCGAGCCCTCAAGGCGTATTGGCACATTTACTCAGCCTTTGTGATATGTGAGAGTAAAAAAAAATCTTCATCGTTTCGCTTTATTATTTCATTATTAAATTCTTCGTTTACGAGAATTTAAAGATATAATTTTTCCTGGTAATTTTTGACGAAATATACAAGCATAAAAAAAGGTCGTCACAAAGTAACGACCCTCTCTATTCATTGAATTTTTGTTTTTATTTATTTGCTTTCTTTGCTGATTTATTATCTGCTTTATAATCACCAAAACGAAAAGTACATAAATTTAAAACGAAAAGTACATTTTTCGGGCTTTTTTCA
>NZ_DAOLQM010000277.1:0-2684 GCF_035418125.1 Atribacter sp.
GATAAACTCTCATGTCGCCTTGGTGACACCAGATAAGGATGAAAACACTAATTAAATCCATCATTGCGAGGAGCGTCTTGTGCGATGTGGCAATCTCATTTAGCCAATATTTTTTATTCTTATCCAAGGATAAGCAACAAAAAAATTAAAAAATAAAAGCACCCTCCCCGCCGGAAAACAATTCCCCTCCTTGGAGGGGAAATTCATTTGATGGTATTTTCAGGATAGGAAAACTTAAAGCCTCATAAAACTATCTCATAATAACTGAAGAACATACTACGAAAGGCGCCATATTTATCTCTTTTCACTCAAAAATTGCCATATTTCTGATTAAAAAATATTGAATCTAAAAATCAAAGTAGCTTACTTTCATAAAAACCTTTTGTTAAAATGATAACGGAGGTGAAAATAATGGCTCATAAACTACTCGTGGTTAAAATTGGTGCCCGTTCAAATCAGGCTACCAAAGTACAAGAAGTATTAACTAAGCATGGCTGCAGCATCCGAACTCGATTGGGACTCCATGAAACATCTCCCAATTATTGCGCTGAAGATGGATTAGTTATTCTCGAGTTAGCAGATAATCAAGAGGATATTCAAGCATTAAGAAACGATTTGGAAAAATTATCAGGAGTTACCGCTCAATATCTTGAATTATAAAATAATAAAACCTCATCGTGAAGATGAGGTTTTATTATTCATCTAAATAGTAAATTTTATTGACTCATTATACTTGAAACTGGTCCTATTTGATATCCTCGTTTTTGCAAAGTTTCAATAATCTCTGGTAAAACATCGACAGTTTGAAAAAGACTATGAAGGAGAATTATAGAGCCAGATTTAACATTATTTAAAACATTGTCTAATATAGCTTGTCGGTTGTTGGTATGGAACCAATCTCTTGAATCGACTGTCCAAAGCACAATGCCATAACCGCTCATCCCACAAGCTTTCTTGATATTTTCGTCAATTAAACCTCCCGGTGGTCTAAGGTACAATGGCATCTGGCCGGTAGTTTCCACAATACAACTTTCAGCCTTTTCAATATCTTGAAGTAAAACATCAATGGTTTTCCCACCATCCCAGCGGTGAGAATAAGAATGATTTCCTATTTCATGTCCATGACTCACAATTTCTCTGGCTAAGTCAGGATTATTTTTTACTTGGTAACCAACCATAAAAAAGGTTGCCTTGACCCGATAGTTACGCAGTATTTTTAATATCTTTTGAGTATAGATATTGGGAACATCATCAAATGTCAAGGCGACTTTTTTACCAATTCGATAGTTACTGGATAATAGACGAACGCAATTATATCCATAGACCTGATCATCATTCAATCGTAAACCCCAGACTGTTTCTGCAAAGAAACCTACCAGAAAAAAAATCAGAGCAATATTGATCAGGCCTTTTTTATTCATCATATCTTTAATTATAAGATATTATTAATTTTGGTTTCAATGGCCTTTTTAGCTACATAACCTATAATCCGGTCTACTTCTTTTCCTCCATTAAATACAATAAGAGTCGGAATAGCACTAATCCCATAGCGAGCGGCTATTTCACCGCTATCATCGGTATTTAATTTCCCAACTTTTATCTTATCTTTCATATCGTGAGCAATTTCCTCAACAACTGGAGCCATCATTCGACAAGGCATACACCAACTTGCCCAGAAGTCAACCAATACCGGTGTAGTTGATTGAAGAACCTCAACATCAAAATTCGCTTTGTTCAGTTCGATAACCGAATCTGCCATTTTATTCACGCCCCTTTTTGCCAATTTTATGTTCTTTCCCACTTACTAACCTTTTGATATTCTCACTGTGTCTTAAAAACACAAGAGCACAGGCGAATATTCCCCACCAAATAATTTCTGGAGGCTTATTAAAAAGATACAAACCTATGGGCATTAAGAGTGCACCGGTCAAAGAACCCAGAGAGGAATAACGACTAATCAATACCATCCCAATCCAAGATAAAAAGCTAATAATCGCAGCTTGATAGGAAAGGTAAAAAAGAATTCCCACCGTTGTAGCAACACCTTTTCCACCCTTAAAACGGAGAAACACCGACCAGTTATGACCTATGACAATCATGAAAACCGCTAAAAACCATAGGAAGGGATTCTGGATAAAACGTGTTGCTAAATAAGCCCCTAAAAAACCTTTTAAAGCATCAGCAATCCCAGCTAATAATGCCGGAGTAAATCCTAATACTCGAGAAACATTGGTAGCGCCGATATTCCCGCTCCCATATTTCCGAATATCTATCCCCCTAAGCAACCATCCAATAATCACCCCAAATGGAAGCGATCCGATGAGATAATTAATCCCTATAATCCACCATCCAGACATGATAGTTACTCCTTAAATTTTCCAAAAACCAAAGAACCATTATGCCCTCCAAATCCAAATGAGTTAGAAATTGCATTGCGAATTTCCATTTTTTGGGCTTTTTGGGGAACATAGTCTAAATCGCAATCTTCATCTTTTTCTTCAAGGTTGATAGTTGGATGGATAGTATGGTGATATATCCCCAAGACAGTTGCTGCTGCTTCCATAGCCCCAGCTGCTCCTAAAAGATGACCGGTCATAGATTTGGTTGAACTAATTTTTAATTGATACGCTCTATCGGCAAAAACCTTTTTAATTGCCAGTGATTCCATCTTATCATTTAACGGT
>NZ_DAOLQM010000278.1:0-2674 GCF_035418125.1 Atribacter sp.
ACAAAAAGCGAAAACAGTAAAAGGATATAGCCACCTCGGGTCTGAGCCTCGGAAAATATTTCATCAGTATTGATTTTAGCTTCCATAAACCAGTCAGTATCAGGTATTCGCTGAATATAGGAAACAACTTCTTCTCCTCGATAATCTTTACCACGAATGATTCCGGTTTTCCCCATTACCCCTTGAACTGCTGAATTATCAGTTTTTGTAAGTGGTATACAGGTTTTAAGCACGGAATCAGGTTGATGGCGAAGTCGATTGAGGAATACAATCTCCTGGCCGTTCTGTCTAAAAATAAGAGTTTCTGCGCTCTCACTGAGAGTTGGCCAGGTTTGTATAAAAGGATAAAGAAAAATATCGGGATCAGTACGGAGGAGGAGAGCTGCTAAGGGAGTTTCACTATCATCAAATATGGGAACTGTCAAATCCAAATGAATTCTTTCGTTTTGTATACACCGATAAAAATCCCCGAATACAACATGACCAGTTACGATGGCTCGATTAACCAGCTGTAAAGCATCGCTTTCTAATTCGGTTACACTGGAATCGAGGGTCAGTAGAATTTTTCCAGTAGATGACGTGAGAATAATATTTTGGTATTTGGCATTATCTTGGAGATCTTGCCAGTGGTTAGTAAGGAGTTTTTTTAAATCCTGATCAGTGGGAGACCTGAGCCATTGCAGTATTTCCTTGCGGATAATCCCTGAGGAATTCATGGAAGCATCGATAAGGCGTTCGTTTCGCCAAGCCTGGATTTGTTCAACTTTTAGTTCGGCTATAACTTTGAGTTCAATTTCTTTTGCGGCCTGAACAGCTTGTATATTATGATGATAATATAAATATCCTCCAGTTATAAGAGCTAAAATAATAACTGTTAAAAAGAAGAAAATAAATCGAATCTCCGGCTCTTTGATGGTTTCCTTATTGGTCATTCAAGAGTTTACCACCTAATATTAACTTAACATTAATTCTAACCATTAAAATCTTTTTAGTCTACACCAAAACCGCTGTCAAGGTATCAATTGGTAATTCTACCCTGTTAATGCAGTGAGAAGTGAGTGATAAGTTGGATAATCTATTAGAATTGTGAGACTTTAAAAGTGAGAAAAACATGAAAAATATCTCTCCTTTTGGATAAAGGAAGCTCTTTGCTAAAGAGGGAGCTTGATCGGTATACAACTATTTTCATTGTCATCTGGTGCTACGAAAGTAGCTTTTGAGGTCTATCTATTTAATATTTAATACTTAAAATTTTGATTGAGCTCAAAACAAAAAAAGCCGCCTAACTAGGCGGCTTTTACAATCTGGCTCCCCGGGCAGGATTCGAACCTGCAACCCTCCGGTTAACAGCCGGATGCTCCACCGTTGAGCTACCGAGGAATATTCAACGATAAGGATTATATACGGTTTATTCGGCTTCGTCAAGATAATCGCGTAATTTTCTACTCCGACTTGGATGACGAAGTTTACGGAGTGCCTTGGCCTCAATTTGTCGAATCCGTTCCCGGGTAACTCCAAAAATCTGTCCTACCTCTTCAAGGGTGTGGGGCCTTCCATCCTGCAATCCAAAACGCAGCTTCAGGACTTTTCGCTCTCGGTCGGTTAAAGTATTGAGCACATCATCGAGCTGTTCCTTTAAGAGCGTATAAGATGCTGCCTTAGGAGGTGCCATCACTCCCTGATCTTCAATAAAATCACCCAAATGGCTATCTTCTTCTTCTCCGATGGGAGTTTCTAAGGAAAGAGGCTCCTGGGCAGTTTTTAAAATTTCTCTGACTTTTTCCACCTGTATCCCCATTTTATGGGCAATCTCTTCGGGAGCCGGCTCTCTCCCCAATTCCTGAAGAAGTTGGCGGGAAATACGCACCAATTTGTTAATGGTTTCCACCATATGAACTGGAATTCGAATAGTACGAGCCTGATCGGCAATAGCCCGGGTAATTGCCTGACGAATCCACCAGGTGGCATAAGTACTAAATTTATACCCCTTCCGATAGTCAAATTTCTCCACCGCACGAATTAATCCCAAATTTCCCTCCTGGATAAGATCCAGGAATAGCATTCCTCGACCAACATATCTCTTGGCAATACTAACCACCAAGCGAAGATTTGCTTCAATCAATTCATTTTTAGCTGTAGCGTCTTCTTTTTCAACCCTTTTTGCCAATTCGACTTCTTTTTCAGGAGTAAGCAGTGGGACTTGACCAATTTCTTTCAAATACATTTTTACCGGATCGTCGACGCCGATACCTTTAATTCCTTCCAGCTTGAGGTCTTCGGTGCTGGCGACTATTTGATCTTCCTTCCCTGTTTCCTCCTCATCAGAAACTTCGATGCCCTGATCAGACAACGCCGTATAGAGGTCATCAAGCTTGTCAATGTTGACCGCATCGTCACCAATAACATCATTTAATTCTTTAAAAGTGATGAAGCCTTTCTTTTTTCCGCTTTCAATAAGATTTGAAAATTCAGCGGTTAAAGTATGAGAGGCTTGATTTTCATTATTGCTGATCAATAAATCACCCTCTCTCAAATTATTGTGTTACAAAAAAGATATATTGAAACATAATGATTAATCACCCAGCTAATATCCCTTTTCGAAAATTTTCTTATCTAAATTTTAATCTATCCTGAAAATACCATCAAATGAATTCTTTAATCGGTCATCCTGAGC
>NZ_DAOLQM010000279.1:0-2666 GCF_035418125.1 Atribacter sp.
AGGATGAAGTTGAGGGTGAAGATCACTTCCTAACAAACCTTAAGGAAAGGCTGAAGGATTTATCATTTTTTCTCAATTTGATATATATTATAATCAATAGCAGGAGGTGTCCTCATGAATGATGTTTTTGTTCTCCTGGGAATTGATATGGAGACCGATATCGGCAGCTTCACTCCCTTTTTGCAAGGAGTTGAAAAGGGAACCCCTTTGCTTTTAAAACTCTTTGAAAAGAAAGGAATTCCGGCGACCTTCTTATGGGTAGCCGATATCATATCGCAGTTTAAATCCTTGGCTAAAGAAATCGAAAGATGTGGTCATGAAAATGGTTGTCATACTCTCCAGCATGAGACGCTTGGTGAGCCATACTTCGATATTCCCCTCATTAAGCCAGTGCTCTCTGAAGAGGTTGCTTATCGAATTCAAAAAGCAACTGAAATAGTCGGCGACGTCATTGGAACTCAACCCCTTTCTTTCCGTACCACCCGGTTTTGGGGAAATGAAATAACCTTGAATACGTTAAATGATTTGGGTTATTTAGCCGACTCGTCTTACCCAATGTATTACTACCAAAAACAGCTTACCCCTTACCATCCTTCACGGGAGAATTGGACCGAAAGTGGTAATTTAAATATTTTAGAAATTCCAACCTTCGCTGATTTAACCATTGAAAGCCACGATGAATATGGACGAGACCGTGATCAGTGGCCAATTTTTCGGACCGAAGGATCCCAGGTATTAATGAATCATATTGAAAACATGATTACTTATTTCTCCAAGCGAAACCTTCCTAAGGTTTTTTGTTTTTATCTCCATCCTTGGGAATTTATTGAGGTACCCAGTCGGCTTACTTATGGAGAAGCTACTATCGAACCATTTCCCTTCATAACTAAAAACTGCGGTCTGAAAGCACTCCAAGAACTTTCCATCCTTATAGATGAATTACTTCAGATCGGAGGACAATTTTATACTTTTCAGGATTTTACTAAAATTTGGAACAATCGACTGAGTAATGAATGATGGGTGAGATACCATCTTATTAGAAACGGAGGTCACCATGAAGGCTCTTTGCATCGTTATTCTAATTCTGGTAATTGTAGTTGCACTATTTTTAGTTGGAATTCACATCAAACCTCGACCTTTTCCCCCCTTCCCACGATCGGCTAAATCAATCCTAAAAACAATTCCCTTACCAGACGGTTTACCAAAACCGGTGGAACGTTTTTACCAATTAATATATGGAGAAAATATTCCGGTTATAGATTCAGCAATTGTCAGTGGTCGCCTACGCCTTCGTATTATGGGCATAACTTTCCCCGGACGATTCCGCTTCGTCCATGAAACCGGGAAAGGATACCGCCATTATATTGAAACCACTCTCCTTGGTTTTCCAATTATGAAAGTTAACGAGTTCTATTTAAACGGCAAAGGCCGTCTGGAACTCCCCTTCGGAATCAGCGAAAGTCCTGAAATCGATCAAGGAGGCAATCTCGGTATGTGGGCAGAGTCTACATTTTTTCCAGCCATTTGGTTGACCGACCCTAAAGTCCGCTGGGAACCGCTCGATCAGGACTCATCAATTCTGGTTGTTCCCTTCGGAGAGCAGGAAGAGCGCTTTATTGTGAGGTTTGACTCTCAAACTGGTTACTTAAAACTTATGGAAGCCATGCGCTATAAAAGTGCTGGTGATAAGCACAAAGTGCTTTGGCTTGCCGAAACATTAAAATGGGGTTCTATTGATAAACATAATCTCATGATAGAAGGAAGTGCCACTTGGCTTGATGAAGGAAAACCCTGGGCAGTCTTTACCGTTGATGATGTTGTCTATCAAGTAAATGTAAGCGAATATTTACAGGCTCATGGGTTATAATAACTGATGATTTAAAATGTTTCCCCTCCTTCTTTTAAACCTAATTTTTTTCTCTCACCCCTTTGAAAATTAAAGTCAGGGTGAGGAAAAAAATTTTTTCAAAACTTATTTAACGAAGTAGCTGATAGGTACTTTTATTCTGAACATACAGTTGCATGAAAATTCCTTTTTTAATCGACCTCTCCCTTTGGCTAAAGGGAGATGATTCGGGATTCGATTAATTTCCAAAAAACTCAAATCCCCCCAACCCCCTTTTCTAAAGGGGGAGATTCATATCTGAATAAGTAATTTTCATCCCCATCTGTTGCCACGAAAGTGGCATGAGGGTCTATCCTGAAAACAAATAGGGGCTTGATTTATCAAGCCCCTACCAAAAATATTTAGATATTATTGTAAGGGTGCAAATTTATTGCACCCGTTTAATTACCTTTTTATAAGTTGTCGGGCCTTGCGACCAATCGGTAAGATCCAACCATTCCTGAGGATAACCCACTTGTTGGGCCATTTTTTTAGGTTCACTAAACATACCATCGTCATAACGCACAATGAGCTGGTCGGCAAAGTTCCACCATTCTTGTACCAAAAATTCGGCGTTTTGTGTTGAATAATTGGTAAGATATTCCCGAGCTAAATCCGAATCCGACTGATAAATTTCCAGTGCTGTTTTTTGAACTACTGGTATGAGTTCCAGCATCTTTAACTCATATTTATCCTGCATCAGGGCGATATCAGCTCGCATGGCTTTATAATTCAAATTTGCCCAATTGGCAACGAAATTGAAAGCCCACCAGGCACTGTC
>NZ_DAOLQM010000280.1:0-2654 GCF_035418125.1 Atribacter sp.
ATAAATCATGTCTAAAATTACCTTAATTGGGTTGGGAAAAGCTGGAATATATAAAGTGATATTTAACTGGTTTCATAAAAATTCTGATAAGATATTATTAAAACATAGAGTATCGAGATGGAATAATTACAATTTAGAAATTCCTCAATCTCATATATTACTCATCTAATATCCAATAGACATCCCATAAACTAAATTTTTTTAGTAATCACTTTATAAAGAATAAACCGTTTTAAATCTCGGAGTTACTCAAGGAGGTGAATTTTTAAGTAATCCATATTTTTAGTAATTATAATAACATGTCAGTAGTAAAATTTATTAATTAGGAGGGTTTATTAATGAATATTCTAAGATTATCTTTGAAAAAAAAGGTTTGTTTATTAGTTACCGTGTTATTCCTATTAGGATCTCTATCAATGGTTACTTTTGGTGCCGAGGAGAACAGTAAATTCAAAGAAATTCCTTTGGAATGGATTTTAGAATTACAAGAAAAGCTCGCTGCTAATGTAATGACTCCCGGTGGACCCAATAATGAAAAAGTTCTCAGTGCTGATGCTTTAAGCCTAACACCGGAAGAAATTGAAGCCGCTAAGCAGTTAACCTTTGGAGAATACTTTTTCATGGGTGCTAGCCTTGACGAAACCGAAGTACTCAATAAGTATGGTATGGATAAGATCCTTTCTGAATTAGGCAAAGAACCTATTGCATTTATGGGATCAGCATCTATTGCCGAGCAGATGGACCAAATTGATGCTTTAGCCGGAAAGGCAAGCGCTGTGAATTTTGTTGTAGCCCAAGCTTGGGAAGCAGTTACTCTTGGTCCATCTTTTGTTGCTCTTTCAAAAGCTGGCGTCCCACAAGTTCACAACTGGACAACACCAGCAGGTTTATATGGAGAAGAAAACTATATTGGTTTGGTCGATGCAGATGGCTATGGGCAAGGTGCAGCAGCAGCAGAGATTTTGGCTTATGCAATGGATTATAAGGGTGAAGTTGGACTTATTTACTTTGCCTTGGAACAATGGACCAATGTCATGCGTCTAAAAGGCGCAAAGGATACTTTTGCAAAATATCCAGAAATAAAAATTATAGCTGAGGCAGGTTTTACTGATCCATCGGAAAGTTATGATTTAGCTTTGGGTATGTTGCAGGCCAACCAGGATATCGATGCAGTCTGGGGAACCTGGATGATGGGACCGGCAACCGGTGCTGCTGAAGCCGTAATTGCACTAAAGAAAGCTGGTGAAATAGTCGTTGCTGCTCCCGATTTAGGAGGAATTACTGGAGCCAGATACATCGCTGATCCTAACCATCCAATTATTGGATGCGGTGAGGCAGATTGTATCGAAATGGGAGAAAATTCAATTCGAGCAGCTGTAAAATGGATGTTAGGAAAAAAGGATGAGGTTCGGAATGGATATTTTGTAAGCAATGTTTATCCTATTGTTCGAGCCAATCTGGTCGATGGTTTTAATGCTGCAACTCGGGGGGCTTCCGGCGAGCTACCACAGGATGTTCTTGATCTCCTAAAATAATTTCTCTTGAGGGGGGTTCAATCCCCCCTCAGTATCCCAAATTTTTTAAAATATCTTTGGTCTTTAAAAATAATTATCAAAAAATTGAAAAATGTCTTTTTCTTTTTAAAAAATTGATTAAGCAACTTAATTTGATTACTTCGAGATTTTACCGTATTAAATAAGTATTGGTTGAGAATCACTTATTAATCCTAACAGTTAAAAAGATTGCGAATAATTTTATAAAAGGAGGATGTTAATGAAAATAAAGGGGGTTTATTTACCGGGAAATAAGGAAGCACATATTAAAGAATGGGAAATTCCTGATCCTCAAGGAGACGAGGTACTGATTAAAATTAAAGCATCAGCTCTTTGTGCAAGTGATTTAAGTATTTACCATGGGCGACCACTAATACCAGGATATCCTGCTGGAACATTTATCGTTGGGCATGAGCCTTGTGGTGTAGTTTATAAGGCTGGTCCTTGTGTGAAAAATTTAAAAGAAGGCGATCGGGTCGCTACAATATGTTTTGTCGGATGCGGTCACTGTCAGTATTGTCGTGGTGGAGAACCTAATCTCTGTATTAATAATCCAGGTGTTTTAGGTTTTAATATGCATGGTGCCGATGCTGAATACCTTTTAATCGCCGAGAGGTCATGCCTTCCTATGCCGGATAAAATGAGTTTCGTAACCGGTGCAGTTTCAACTGATGCAATAGGAAACCTTTATTCAACTATGAAAGCTATGAATGTTTGTGGCAATGATGTAGTAGCTATAACCGGATTAGGACCCATGGGACTGAGTGGTGTACTCGCAGCAGTAAATATGGGAGCAACCGTACTGGCTATTGATCCCGTTGAGGAAAGGCTCAATAAGGCAAAAGATTTGGGTGCACAGTATGTTCTTAATCCAAAAAAAGTTTCTCCGGTAGAATTTGTTAAAGAAAATTTCCCCAGTGGTGTTGATAAAAGTGTAGATTGCTCAGCTAACGAGGAAGCTATTAATACTCTCCTCAATATAGCAAGAAAACACGGGATTGTTTCTCAAATTGGGGAACCAGGTGAAAAAATGATTGCGATCAATCCTAGTGAGCAGCTCATTCGAAAAAAAGTGAGTTATATCGGTTCATGGTATTTTAA
>NZ_DAOLQM010000281.1:0-2650 GCF_035418125.1 Atribacter sp.
GAGGGGGAGAAAAAGAAGAAGGGAAGAGTGTCCAGGATGACGGATTAAAGACACCCTCCCCGCCGTAAAAACGGCACCGTTCGAACAAGGAGAGGAATTGTTTGACTTATTCCCCCATTGAGGGGGGATACAGGGGGGGTGTGCCCTTTTCTTTGATTAGGAATACCAAAGAGAGATAATACTCATCGTTGGTTTGCAGTTTTTAAAAAAGAAAATTTCTAAAAAGGGGAGTTGGAGAAAACGTCGAGAGGACCTATCAATTTTACTCCGATTATTGCTGGTATTAGTGCCACTGTTGCTGTAATCAGCTTTTTTTTAGGATTACCCAATAATTTCACTCTAAGTCTCAGCTCTCAAGAGGGATCGGTTTTACAAGGAGAAAAAATAACTACTGAAATACGAATAGATGCGACTTGGAGGAATCGGCAACGAGTGAGCTTAAGCGCCTCGGGCGGACCTGAGGGAACGAATTATACTTTTTCTCCAGTTTCTGGTCCATCCCGACCGGGTTTCAGCTCGGAACTATCTATTATGGTGGATAAAAATTCTTTACCTGGACGTTATGAAGTGATTATAACCGGCATAGGGAGTAACGGTGAAGAAAGAAATAACAAATATTTTTTAAATTTAAAACCCGCCCCGATTCAGCAGGTTGATTCACAATCACAAGTGGCAAGCGGAGTTGGTCAAGTCGTTTTTCCTGCTTATATTGAAGATCTATTTTCTCTGACCGGACGATTAGGAGATGCTGATGACTTATCTCTCGATATAAGCTCCACAGAAGATCCCCATTCTATCCCCTCATGCCTTAAGTTGATTTATTCAACATCTCGAACCCCTATCAAAGGATGGGCGGGTCTATACTGGCAATATCCAGATCCAACAACGGGATATGAACCTAACGGAAAAAACCTTACAGGGTCAAATCAGCTTACTTTTTGGGCGAGAGGAGAGAAGGCAACAGAAAAGGTAAAATTTATGGTAGCCGGCGCAACAACTGGTTTTATTACACTGACCAGCAAATGGAAACAGTACACTCTTGATTTATCCGGTAAGGATCTAAGCAACATTAAAGGTGGGTTTTCTTTTATTGTAAATCGGACCTTAAATCCTGATGGTTGTACTTTTTATCTTGACGATATTCGTTATGAAAGGTGAGACCGACAATTATTTGATCTCACAAAAATTTATGGTTTTATGTAAAGTCAATCGATTGGATCAGTTGAGTTAGCCATGGCTGGGCAGTTTGGTATTCATCTTGGGGAAGGGAAATAATTATCAGAAGGGGTTTCCCAACGTAATAAGCTGTGAGCAGGGCAAAATTGCGATTATTTTCAACATATTGGTAAAGCTTTATCTCAATGACTTGAGAACCTGCGGTTAGGTTTGACTGATTTTGGAAAGATTTTCCTGATACTGCGCCCGCTTCAGCTTGTTTCAATTGATCGATTAAATCTGATACTACTATTTCAATTAGACTTTGGTTAGGACCATTATAGATAGTTTGATTTGAAGAAGTTTCCTTGAGAATCGTTCCCTGAGGAAGCGGAACATGAATACCAACTAGACCTGCTTGACTGACGAAGCTTAATTCAATAGGAGGCTGGCTTTGGTTTTTTTCTTCGGTTGTAACTAATTCTAAAACCTGGTTAAAATTAGTTTCTAATTGGTTAAAGTCGGCAATGCTGGAGTAAAAAAGAAAAAAGTAAGCTATTTTATTATAAATAACTAAAACGGACCGCGCTTTAAGCTGCAGAGTTCCATTACTAAATAGAAAATCATGTTGAACCGCAGGAAGGCCTGCTAGAGTAGTTGACTTGCTTTCGAGCGGAACATAAAGTTCAAACTCAGGTGGTTTTAATCGATTTTTTTGAATATATTCTAAGTATTCTTCCAGGGTTTTATTGCTATCAAGAGTTTCTTGAAAAACAATCAATTCAGCAATTACAATTCGTTGTTGGTTGGGAAGCTGAAAATATGCCATTTGAGAGGGATCGTTGATCGATTGCTTAACCCATCCAGGAGGATCGGCAATGAATAACTGCTGGTTCTTTGTAGGACTTACTACAGGGGTGATAAGAATCGTGTTTTGTGAATCAGTATTTGGTTCGATTGATTGATGAGGGATTGGAGAGGGTTGAAGAAGAATGCTTGGTGTTGCTAAATCCTCAGGGAGAGAAGTGGCAGCGATAGTTGGTTTGGGGGTATATTGAGGAGTAGAAATCGGAGTTGGTTCGGTTGGAGTAGGATTTGGGGTTAGAGAAGCTATGCCAGCAGAAGGTGTTCCTCCGAGATTTGTTTCACATTGAAGCTTATAATTAAGAGCCTGGGTATTATGAGGTTCAATTTTTAAAACAGCTTCAAGTTCAATGTAAGCATCAAGATAATTTCCCTCTTGAAATAACTGAATAGCTTTTCCCAATATTGCATCAATCTGAGTTTGATTTTGGGCATTGGTTGATAGAGGTATATAAAAGATAAAAAAAAGGAAAATGAAGATAGAAATTTGAAAAGATTTTTTTAGAAAATCAAGCACTCCATTTTTCCTCCTCATTCTCAAAATCTATCCTGAAAATACCGGAATAAGTGAAAAGTGATCAAACAAAAAACGATAAAGGCACACCCCCCTGAATCCCCCCTCAATGGGGGA
>NZ_DAOLQM010000282.1:0-2601 GCF_035418125.1 Atribacter sp.
CTCGCACTCGATGATTATACACCATTATGGAACCACCACAATAAAAACTTTCTCCCAGATAAACCTTATTTTCCTGAAGGGCCGAAGCCATAATGAGAGGTTTAACGGTAGAACCAGGTTCAAATACCATTGATACAGCTAAGTTTCTCCAGGTTTCGGGTAAATAGTCATTAAAAAGATTATTATCATAGGAAGGACGTGAAGCCATGGCCAAGATATCTCCAGTTCTTGGATCATTCACTACTACCACACCCGCCTTAGCTTTGGTTCTTCCGATGGCCTCATCGAGAGCTTTTTCAATATAAAACTGAATGGTTCGATCAATAGTGAGGATAACGTTGTGTCCCGATTGAGGATTTAAGTAGACTAAGCTTCCAGGTATTTCTTTCCCGGTTCCATCCCTCTCAAAGGTCATATAACCCATCTTTCCAGTCAATTCCTCATTTAAAGTAAACTCCAACCCTTCCAACCCTTGATGGTCAATACCAACAAATCCAAGAATGTGGCTGAGGTGGGGAGAATGAGGATAATATCTTTTATTCTCTTTATTCCATTCAATACCGACTAATTTATCTTTTTCTAAATCTTCTTTCAGGTGAAGTGGAACCTGACGCTTTAACCATACAAAGGATTTTCGGCTCTCAAATTTTTCTTGTATTTCTTCCAGGCTAAGCCCTAACAACGGAGCAACTTTCTGAGCGGCACTTTCGGGGTTTTCTATCATTCTTGGAACACAATATACTGATATAGCTTCGGTATCGCGAGCTAGAACTTCGCCGTTTCGATCTAAAATTTGTCCACGAGCAGGAAGAAGATCTTCCATCCGGAAGCGAACCATGTTGGCTTTTTCCCGATACTCGTTTCCTTCAACAACTTGCAGGACGAACATTCGAAAAACAATATATCCTAAAATCAAAAAAACCATCATCACCAGAAAATTTGCCCGATGGACAAATCTTCTGGAGCTCATCTTTTCAACCCCGTTTCATTTCTATATTCTGCAACCGCTGCCTCACTCCCCTTAAGCTGAACTTTTTGATCAGCAGCAGCGAGAAATATCGTCCTCTCCGGTAAAACCATACCTAATTTATTAGTGGCAATTTCTTTAATTCGGTCCATTGACGAAAGATGAGAAATTTCAATTTCAATGCGATCTTTATTAGCAACCAGGCTTTCTATTCGTTCTTTCTTTAAACTTAAAACAAATCCTTTTTCGACAATTTCAGCTTGCAGTAACAAATACAAAAAAGACATACTCACCATGAATATTAAAAAAAATACGGCAATATTTTTCAAGCTGGAGTCCCCTCCTCTCTCATCATCTTTTGAGCGACTCTCATTCTGGCACTCCGAGCACGAGGATTCGACTGAATTTCTTGCCGAGAAGGTATCATAGGCTTGCGGTTGATGACCTCAAGTTGTTGACTATTTCGAAAGAAATTTTTAACAATTCGATCTTCAAGAGAATGATAGCTGAGAACCACCAGACGTGCTCCTTCATTCATAAATTGGACCACACTCTCTAAGGCCTTCGGTAATTCATCTAATTCATGATTAATATAAATCCGTAAAGCCATAAAAACCCGAGTTGCTGGGTGAATACCCCCTCTTCGACCCGGATTACATTTCCAAATAATTTTTTCCAACTCTCCAGTTGTAGCAATTGGTTTTCTCTGGCGAGCAACTACAATCGAATGAGCAATTTTACGTGATTTTCGCTCTTCACCGTAATAAAAGAAAATATCAGCCAATTCTTTTTCAGAATAGGTGTTAACAACCTGACAGGCGTCCATTTTCTGGCTTTGATCCATTCTCATATCCAATGGTCCATCCTGACTAAAGCTAAAACCTCTTTCTGGAGCATCTAACTGTCGAGAAGAAACGCCAAGATCAAATAAAACTCCATGAATAGTTTCAATTTTTTCTTGATGAAGAATTTCTGCTATCGTCGAAAAAGATCCTTGAACCAGTTTTACCCGGCTTCCAAAAACGGCCAACACTTGCCTTGCTGCATCAATAGCCTCCCGGTCACGATCGATTCCAACTAAAACTCCCTGTTGAGCAACTTTTTCCAATATTGCTTTGGCGTGACCTCCACCACCAACCGTAGCATCAACATAAACGCCATTAGGATCGGTAACCAAATACTGAATAACCTCAACAACCATAACCGGCTGATGATAGTGAAACACCTCAAATCCCCGTATCCATAATTTCTTCTGTTATATCTTCATATTTTCCTTCGACTTCTGAGGCATATTGATCCCAAACCGATTCCGACCAAATTTCCATTCTTTCTCCAACTCCAACCGTGACCACTTTTTTATCTATTTCTGCATACTCTCTTAAATGCCGGGGAATAGTAATACGTCCTTGAGCATCTATGGTTTCTTCACTGGCATTGGCTAAGAAAATCCGGGCAAATTCTCTCCCTGCTTTCTTGGTCATAGGGAGAGATGCAACTTTCCCTGCTAAAACCTGCCAGGCTGTTTCGGAAAAAACAAATACACAATTTTCAATACCTTTGGTAACATAGAGGGTGTTGGATAAATCTTTTCTGAATTCATTGGGAATGATGAGTCTTCCCTTATTGTCAACTGA
>NZ_DAOLQM010000283.1:0-2601 GCF_035418125.1 Atribacter sp.
TGCATTAAAGCTAAAAGAAGCTTATGAAGAAGGATATTCACCGGTAGCAGTGGTTTCGGCGATGGGACGAGCTGGGGCACCCTATGCTACTGACACTCTGATTTCTTTAGCCAAAAATGAATACGAACACTTAGATTCAAGAAATTTAGATGTATTGATGTCGACTGGAGAAATTATTTCAGCGGTGATTATGACCCAAACTCTCAGGAGATTAGGTTTAAAAGCGGTTGTAGTAACCGGTTGGCAAGCTGGAATAATAACTGACGATCGTTTTGGAGATGCTACCATTAAACGTGTGGATACCAAAAAAATATTGAGTTACTTGGAAAAAGGATATATTGTTGTAGTAGCGGGATTTCAGGGGGCATCTGAAGATGGGGAAATTACGACTTTAGGTCGAGGAGGAAGCGATACCTCAGCAGTTATTTTGGGGCTGGCTCTTGAAGCTGAATATGTTGATATTTTTACCGATGTTATTGGAGTAATGACCGCTGATCCTCGCATTGTTCCCGAAGCCCATATCTTAGAGGGACTGACTTATACTGAAGCTGCTGAAATCATTCAACAGGGAGCGAAAGTAATCCACGATAAGGCCATGAATATTGCCCGGGAATATCGGGTTCCACTGCGGGTTCGGAGTTTAAATGATGAAGGGAAAGGAACTTTAATCTGCGATATTCGCTCGATGTCAAAAGAGGGTTTGCGATTGTTTTCGCAAGATAGAACAGTTTACAGTATAGCTTTCCGAAAAGGATTGGCTCAATTTCGAGTAAAGCTTAATGGAAAAAAAGAGGATAATTTATTGATGTTTCAACTCTTAGCCAATAAGGGAATTAGTATCGACCTCATCAATCTCTTTCCCGATATCGTGGCCTTTGTCGTTGAAGAAGGAAAAGCCTTAAGAGTAAAAGAAATATTGGAAAAGGAGGGTTTTGAGCTTACCCTCATATATCCCTGCGCAAAAATATCCTTGGTTGGTTCGGGGATGGCGGATCGTCCCGGAGTCGTGGCCGACATGGTTGAAGCCCTGAGAAGTTCCAAAATTGAAATCCTCCAAACCAGTGATTCCCATGTGACAATTTCTTGTCTGGTTCACGCTACCGATATGGAAAAAGCGATTCAGGTTCTCCATCGAAAATTTCAACTGGAAGATATTTGTTGAATATATCAGTGAAATTGAAAGAAAAAAAGACATTGGTAGAATCGCTTATGAGAAAATTTCTTGAGGAGGTTCATCATGGAATGTGATTTTGGTCAAATGTTAACTGCAGTGGTGACTCCGTTTGATTCAAGTCTTGCGGTGAATTATGATCAATTTCGAAAATTGTTAAATTATTTAGTAAAAGAGGGATCAGATGGAATTGTGGTTTCCGGAACCACTGGAGAAGCACCAACATTAACCAAGGATGAAAAGTTAAAACTTTTTGAGATTGCCTTAGAAGAAGTGGGAGATCGGGCCAAAATTATTGCCGGAACTTGTAGCTATGATACCCACGAATCAGTGTTTTTGTCCCAAGAAGCGGAAAAAATCGGGGTTCATGGAATTTTAGCTGTTGCTCCTTACTATAACAAACCGCCACAAGAAGGTCTTTATCAACACTTCCGAGCTATTGCCGAAGGAATTTCCATTCCGGTTATGCTGTACAATATACCTTCTCGAACCGGAATTAATATAGAACCAGAAACAATCGCTCGACTCTCTGAGATCCCAAATATTTGTGCCCTGAAAGAAGCAGCTGGGAGCGCTGATCAGTTGTCAGTTTTGCGAACTCTGCTTCCGAAAAATTTTGCGATTTATAGTGGCGATGATAATATGACCTTAGTGGTATTAGCTTTGGGAGGTAAAGGAGTTGTCAGCGTAGCCTCTCATGTGGCAGCCCGTGAAATTAAGAATATGATTGTTCTTTATAAACAAGGAAAAGTTGAAGAAGCACTCGACTTGCATCTTCGTTTATATTCTCTTTTTAAAATAATATTTATTTCAACCAATCCGATACCAATTAAAGCCGCACTGAATCTGATGGGCTGGTCAGTTGGAAAAGTTCGGCTTCCTCTTAGCCAGATGGAGAAAGAAAAAGAAGACAAGTTGAAAAAAACCTTACTCGATCTTGGATATTTGAGTTGAAATTTCCTTTGAATTTTGTCATAATAGTTGAACCTTAAAAAAGAATATGAAAACAGCAATGATCGGGAAGTTCATTGGAAAAATTATAGCGAGGAAGTTTTATGGTGAAAGGCTTCCAATTATTTCCGATAGAACGAGAGCCCGTGAGCTGATCCTGAAGAAAAGGCTTTTTAAGTCTAAGTAGGGAAATCCGGTCAAACCGTTAGGAAAATGAGTAGAACAGGGTGGCACCGTGTACCTATTGGTTCACCCCTGTAGTTCTGTTCGAGAAAACCTCGTCTATGGGACGAGGTTTTTTGTTTTTGGAAGAATAAATCGTTGTTTTTAAGGTTAAAAATTTCTCGAGAATGATGAAAAAAGTTATCTAAATCCGTCATTGCGAGGAGGCTAATCGTCTTTTGGTTGAACGACGTGTCAATCCCAACCTTCTGCTCCGTCATTGCGAGGAGCGTTTTGTGCGACGTGGCAATCTCATT
>NZ_DAOLQM010000284.1:0-2588 GCF_035418125.1 Atribacter sp.
CTTCATTCAATTGGTGATGGAGTAATCAGTACCGATAAAAATGGATTTATCACCAGTCTTAATCCAATGGCCGAGAAAATTACTGGTTGGGAAGCAAACGAAGCTAAAGGAAAAATGATAAATGAAGTATTCTCCCTTAGAGATGAAAAAAGCAATATTTCCTATAATTATCAAATTACCGGGGTGTTAAATGGTAAAGGCATTCATAACTTTGCTAACAGTATCCTACTCATAGACAGAAAAGGCATAGTAAAACCAATCGATGGAAGTATTGCACCAATTCAAGATCAATATGATAAAAGAATCGGGGCTGTTATTGTATTCCGAGATCAATCCGTGAATCGAGCCATAACACGAGACCTTAGAATCATGAAATCCTCTATCGAATCCTCCATTAATGCCATTGCTATGATTGACCTCAATGGTATGATAACTTTTTTTAATACAGCTGCTTTACGATTATGGGGCTATGAAAAAAAAGAAGAAGTTTTGAGAAGACCAATCAGGTATTTTTGGGGGAAAGATTTTGAAAAATTTCAGGTCTTGAATAAACTTAGAGAAAATGGAGCTTATTTTGGAGAATTAGCTGGTAGGAAAAAAGATGGTTCCTTTTTCGATGTTCAGGTCTCAGCCACTCTGGTTACTAATGAGGATGATCAGCCAGTTTGTATTATGGGTTCTTTTGTGGATATTACTGAACAAAAACAGGCTGAAAAAACACTGGCAGAAGAAGCCATTCGACGGAGAATACTGATTGAACAATCCAGAGACGGTATTGTGGTAATGGATCAAGAAGGTGGTGTATTTGAAGCCAATCAAAGGTTTGCCGACATGTTGGGATATACTATGGATGAAATTTACCGCCTTCATGTATGGGAATGGGATGCCCTATTTACTCGTGAACAGTTGCTCAGTCAGACTCAATTGGTTAGTGAAGCCGGAGATCACTTTGAAACCAAACATCGCCGCAAAGATGGATCAATTATCAATGTCGAGATTAGCAGTAATGCTGCCGTATTTGACGGGAAAAAGCTGATATTTTGCGTTTGTCACGATATTACCCATAGAAAAAAGATGGAAGAAGAATTGCGCCGTGAAAGGACTCTTCTTCGAACGTTAATTGATAATTTACCCGATGCTGTTTATGTAAAAGACCGGGAAACCAGAAAGTTGCTTGCTAATCCGGCTGATTTAGAAAATATGGGGTTAAAAAGAGAAGAAGAGGTTTTAGGAAAAACTGATTTTGAGGTATTTCCTCAAGAAGTTGCAAAACAGTTTTACAAAGATGATATGTTTGTTCTCAATAATAGGAAGTCCATAATCAATAGAGAGGAACGCTTGGTCCGGCCAAGCGGTGAAGAGCGCTTTCTTCTTTCTTCAAAGATTCCCTTATTTGACGAAAAAGGAGAAGCAATTGGATTGATAGGCATTGGTCATGATATAACCGAGCAGAGAAAAGCCAATGAGCGAGTTAACTACCTGTCTTTTCATGATTCCCTTACTGGACTTTATAACCGAGTTTATCTGGAAGAAGAAATAAAACGACTTGACACCGACCGGCAGCTTCCAATCGGTATTATTATGGTTGATATCAATCGTCTAAAATTGATTAACGATGCATACGGCCATCCCATGGGAGATCAGTTACTGAAAACGTCATCGAGTGTTTTGAAGGACGTATGTCGGAAAGAAGATATAATCGCCCGTTGGGGCGGAGACGAGTTTGTTATTTTTCTTCCAAAAACTTCAGTGAAAGAAATTGAAGCTATTAAAAAAAGGATTATAGAACAATGTAAAAGGACTCAGGTATGTTCGATACCTTTATCAATGGCGATTGGTTTTTCAGTAAAAACCCGAGCTGACCAAGACATTATGAAAATATTCAAGGAAGCAGAAGATAATATGTATCAAAATAAACTTATAGAGAGTCGGAGCTCGAGAAATACATTTTTATTAACTTTAAAATCAGCTTTACAAAAGAAAAACGATATATCTGACGAACATATAGCTTATCTTCAGAATTTAGCTCAAATCTTTGGTGAGACTGTCAATCTCACCGGAACAGACCTGGACTGTTTTGTCCTTTTAGTTACCTTTCATGATATTGGGAATATTGCATCACCCGATGAATTACTCAATAAAACCAGTCCTCTCACTAAAGAAGAACAGTCAATCATTCAAAGACATTCAGAAATTGGTTATCGAATTGCCCGAAACATTGATGAGTTGTCAGGAATAGCCTATGCTATATTATCCCAACATGAAAACTGGGATGGAAGCGGATACCCTCAAGGTTTAAAAGGAGAAGAAATCCCCTTACTTTCTCGATTGAATGCTATTATTACTGCCTATGATACAATGACCAGAAAAAATAAATTTAACCAAAGAGGAGGGGTTTGTCCCAAGGCGAGAGCACTAAAAGAGCTTAAAAGATGTGCTGGAAAACAATTTGATCCCGAATTAGTCAACTTATTTATTGAAATGATAAATAATTTGCCTGAATAGAAGGCAATTCTTTTTATAACACAATTTGTGGATGAAAATAGGCGGACTCTTGCCTTTATCATTTCCTTTGTTATCTTCCTGTC
>NZ_DAOLQM010000285.1:0-2585 GCF_035418125.1 Atribacter sp.
ATATTGTACAATAAAGGGTTTTCAATTTAAATAACTGTTAATCTTTATTGTTTCTTCTATTTTGTAAAACTGTAACCACCCTGTTAGGGTGTGGCATCACTCCGTTGGAGGGAAATTGTTTATTCGTCATTGCGAGACCTCGTTTTTTGAGGTCGTGGCAATCTCTTGAGGTTGATCTTTTGTAATTCCTCTTATTTCAACCTATTGGCGAATATAATAAATTAAGCCCAGATAAAAAGATGGGAATCTCACGGAATTGAGGTCAAAAACACCTAAATTCATCAGAATGAAGGATTGGCTAAATGAGATTGCCACGTCGCATAGAACATTCCTCGCAATGACGGATAAGATGGTTGGAATTTTCCTGTCTGCGCGGTCTTCTGCCTGTTGGCAGAAATCTCCCCCTCGCCCCCTCGCCCCCTCGGTCTTTATCCCTTCACTGTACTTTCCTCGATAAAATGGTAGAATTGAATATAACATTTCATCGCAGGTTTCTTCATGCGAAAGGAGGGAAAAAGGTGGATTCGACTAAAATTCAGCATTATAAAAGGGTATTGCTGAACCTACAATCAAGAATTAACCAATTGTTAACCATAGAGCAGAACTATCTTCGTGAATTCAATCCTTTAACCGAATCTCGCGATGAAGGTGATTTCAGCCAAGCAACTGTAGACCGAGAGATGGGGCTTCTCTCGCGTGATGCCCTTTTACAAATTTCCAAATTGATTGAATCATCTTTAAAAAAAATTGAAGACGGAAGTTATGGAATTTGCGAGAGGTGCCATCAGGAAATTCCTGAAGGCCGTTTAAAAGCCTTGCCCTATACTCCCTACTGCGTCAGCTGTCAATCAATCATCGAAAAAAAGTACGAAAAATAAAAGACCGAGGATCGATTACTATGACCCCCGGTCTTTAGGTTTTTATCGCCAGTCAAGTACTGGCCATTCTCTCTAAATTCTCCAAGCGATCCTCATACACTAGAGCAATACTTTCACCCAATTCCTTTGGATATTCAATTCCTCGATCTAAAACCTGCCGTTGATAGTCAGAGAGATGGAAATATTCAACCAAATATTGAGTTGCCTCTTCAATGTCAAAAGGCTTGCAGGAAAATACATCAACGCTCAGATAGCCCTTTGCAGGGAAAGTGTGGATACTAATATGACTTTCAGCGATTATGACAATACCAGAAAGGCCACTTTCTTGGGAAGTATCTCCCTGATAGCGGAATACATAAGGCGGCATAATCTTCGTCATATGCATCCGATCTGGATACTCATCCAAAAATGCCCGGACGCGATCCAAATCCTGGAGTAACGACGTGTTGATGGTAAAACCATCCAACACAAGGTGAGTACCGGCTTCAAAGATCTTTTTCATCGGGTATCCCCCCTTTCTCATATTCACGAGAATAAAATTGTCCCCCCGGAAATCATCATTCCGACGGAGACA
Source organism: Atribacter sp. (assembly GCF_035418125.1). Lineage (NCBI taxonomy): Bacteria > Pseudomonadati > Atribacterota > Atribacteria > Atribacterales > Atribacteraceae > Atribacter > Atribacter sp. The sequence continues at coordinate 1,453 of NZ_DAOLQM010000285.1, forward strand.
AAAAGAAATAGTCACAGTTTGTATGCCAAACCATGACTATTTCTCTATTCAATTCTCAAGATAAAAAAATGACTGATGAATTTTTCTCATCAGGTGCTCCCACCCAGACTTTATTGTCCAGAAAAAACCAAATGGGTGCACTCACCCTCGGGGAAGGGGCCCTTCCCTCTGCGAGTGTTTTGGAGGGACTCCCATTAGGACACTATATGATGTCCTTCTTTTTTGCCCTCAATTCCACCCCCATAAAAAATCATAACATTGCAATTATATACCCTCCCCCCCTGGTGTCAATAGGTTGTGGAAAAAGTTTTGAGTAACCCATTAGATGGTAGAAAACGAGCATCCTATGCTGAAAAGAATGCTATAGGCTTGATTTATCAAGCCTATTCTCAATCAGTCATTGCGAGGAGCGTCTGGTGCGACGTGGCAATCTAATTCTTTATTTTCATTCATCGTATACCTCAACCCTTTTCCCAACCTTCAATACCAATATAAGAAGATGATTTTCCTGAATTGTATAAATAACACGAAACTTTCCTATTCGGTATCGAAAGAATCCCTTGAAATTGCCCTTGAGTGGCATACCAAGCTTTATTGGATCTCGAGCTAAATATTTTTCAACTTTACTAATGATTGATAATGCAATTTTTCGGTCAATTTTTTTTAAATCCTGAACCGCATCTTTATGCCACAGAATCTGGTAATTCATGATTCAATTTCTTTTTTAACTTCTTTGGTAGTATAGTAGTCACTTCCTGGTTGGGAAAACCTTTCAAGCGCAACATAATAATCCTCAATGTCTTCGAGATAACGAGTCAACGCTTCCTTAACATAAAAGCTCTTGGATCGTTTTGTTGATTGAGCTAATATATCTAACTTTTTTTCAAGATCTTTAGGTAAACGAATAGATATCATTTTGTCATCACCCAATATCATTGTAATACATCGATTACGTTAGTGCTACATTAAACAGGGGTAATAAATTGCTGCCCCTGCGTTTATTAATTGTATTTTAATGTGGTTTGTTTTATCAAACCAATCAGCTCTCCATCATTCAGAGTTCCTTCTCTCTTGATGGGAGAAGGTGAGGATGAGGGTGAAAGCCCAGGATGAGATTCTGGTTAGTTGCTTAA
>NZ_DAOLQM010000286.1:0-2575 GCF_035418125.1 Atribacter sp.
ATTGAGAGTTATGGATGTTTTTCTCATACAATTTCCTTTTTACCAATAAATCTTTGTATCAAAAAAGTCATTATGATCAATAAGATGTAGGACATCGTGCTCGCTTTTCCCATATTAAAAAAGTTAAATCCGGTTTTATAAATATATAAACTAGCCGTTTCGGTGGAATTTACCGGCCCGCCTCGAGTCAGAATATACACCAAGTCAAACATTTTGAAAGAATCAATACTCCGGATTAAAATACCAATATACATAATGGGTTTAAGCATCGGAATGGTTATATATCGAATAAGACCCCACTCTGATGCTCCATCAACTTCCGCAGCCTCATAGAGATTGGGTGATATCCCCTGCATCCCAGAAAGAAAAATAATAAACAAAAAAGGCGTCCATTGCCAAATATCAATGAGGATAATCGTAGAAAGTGCGTACTTGATATCTCCTAGCCAAATCAGTGGTTGCAAACCAACCATTTTCAAAATATAGTTGGCTATTCCAATTTCGGGATTAAGGATAAATCTCCAAATGATACCAATAACCATGGGAGATATCATTATAGGAATCATTAATAGAGATATTATAATTCTCTTGCCGTAAACCTTATCTCTAAAAAGCAGCGATAAAAATAATCCGGCTAAAGTTTCTATAGTTACAGCGATTAATAAAATAATCAGCGTGACTTTGAGAGAATTCCAAAATCGAGAATCTAATAATACATTTTGGATGTTGCTCAACCCTATAAATGAAGGAGGATTTGGTTTATTTAAAAACCATTTGAAAAAAACCAATCGGAAGGAAAAAATAAGCGGATAAATTGAAAATAGAATGAGAAACAAAGCAGCTGGTAACACCAACATAGTTTTATCAAAGCGCTTATTGAGCTGAATCATGGGAAACAATCTCCAATTTTTACGAAATCATTTATAGAACCACCCGAAGGTTCAATACCTCGGGTGGTTCTGGTATAACAATTTAATCGTAGTAACCCTGCTCTCTCATGATCTGTTCAACCATTTGTGCAGCCTCATCCAATGCAGCCTTGGCATCTGCCTGCTGAGCAATTACCTTTGATGCGGTAATCTGAAGAACATCATTAATCTGAGTAAATTCAGGAACCTGAGGTACAACACCAATATCTTCATGGGTTTTCGCTATCCAAGGGAAGAAGGGGTACTTTTCCACAAATCCAGGATCATTCCAGGTCGAAAGCCTCACTGGTTGCCCATAATATTCGACCATTAGTTTGTCCATCTCTTTTGAGGTTATAAACTTTATGTATTTATAAGTGGCTTCTTTATTCTTGCTGGCTTTCGGTATGGCATAGGTCCAATAGGAAATGAGAGATTTGTTGCTCCCATTTTCTCCCTTAGGCATGAGGCTATAGCCACAATTCCCAACAATCTTTGATTTCTCGGGGTCTTCAGCAAAACCAGCGATATGAGCCCAGTTCCAGTGCATAGCACAATTCCCATTTAAAAAGAAATCGCCACTTTCTGGAACATCAAAAGTTGTCGATGCTTGAGGAGAGACCTTATATTTATTCATTAAATCAGCGTAGAATTGTATGGCTTCAGCTCCAGCTTCAGTATTAAATACCGGTTTGAAGTTTTCATCAAGGATTTCAATCCCATTGGTGAAAAACATCAACAGGACATCATAGACTAAATTCTGTCCTCCCTGACGGGCACCTTGCACCGCTCCATAAAAATCAACCGTCCCATCTTGATCGGTATCTCGAGTAAAGAACTGAGCAATATCTAAAAACTCTTTCCAGGTCATTGGTGGATTGAGCTCATAACCATATTCCTTTTGGAAATTTTCTTTCTCTTGAGGGTTTTCAAAGAGATCTTTTCGATAATAAAACATAACTGGTCCATCCCACCAGGGCAAACCATAAATTTTTCCATCAGCATCTTTTTGATATCTCAATAATGAATCAGGAAAATCATCTGGCCATCCTTCAGGAGGATCGTTTTCAATCAGGCTATCGAGTGGTTCAAGATAGCCACCACCAATAAATTCCGGCATAAAGTCGGTTATAGCAGCCATCACGTCATACCTACCGGTACCACCAACCAATTCCGTCATCATTTTTTCATGCAGCGAAGCATAATCAACCCAGGTGATGTTAACTTCAATATCCGGATTTTCTTCCATAAACCGTTTTGCCTGCTCAATTAATACTTCCTGGGCAGCACCGGAAAACATCATTTCATTGATCACAATTTTCTCCGCAGCCAAAAGTTGGGAAGAGAAAACACTGAGTATCAAAAAACTTAAAAGTAATAAAATTGGTAAGTTTTTTAATTTGAACATTTTCTTTCCTCCTTATTATTAAAATTAAAAATTAAATACTATTTAAACTCTTTTAATATCTGAAGAGATTTCCGAATATTTTTAGAATATATTTTTTCTTTATCGCTTTGGGGAAGCTCTAAACTATCGATGGCAATAATTTTAAAGCGGATTTGCATATCCGATTGAATAGGAATATCTGTACCAAAAACTAACTTATCTGGACCAACAAGCTCAACAATTCTTTTCATTACACCCGGATAGGCATAAATCCAAAAAC
>NZ_DAOLQM010000287.1:0-2569 GCF_035418125.1 Atribacter sp.
AGATGTCCAAAAAGCTCATACCCTTTTTCAAAGGTTGAATATGGTGTAAGTTTTTTAAAAATCAATTTTTTGTAGTTTTAAAATGAATTGGAAAAAATTTCTCTCCCTGTTTCAGGTAATCCTCCTTTTTAGATTCTTTTTATGTTCGTTCCCTTCTTAAATAACCATAACTATTTTCAACAAATTGATTCAATCGAGCCTTTAAAGATACTTTCTTAACTTTATAAATTTAACATCAAGGAACGACATTTTAAGAGGGTAGCGGTCTCTTTAAAATATTAAAAAACTTTAATATTTCTTCAATACTTCTTTAACAATTTAAAACTACAATTTCTTCAATATGAATTCACATATAGGAGGTTATTTAATATGAAAAAAATGGTTAGGTTTATTTTTATAAGTCTGGCGGTTTTTTCTTTTGCTTTTTCTGCTTTTTCAGCAGAGAAGATGAATGTTTCTGGCTCAACCACTGTCCTTCCCATTATGCAAATTGTTGCTGAGGAGTTTATGTATCAGAATCCCGATGTAAATATTACAGTAAGTGGTGGTGGGTCTGGGGTAGGTATTGCTGCTCTAATTGATAAAATTACTGATATTGCTATGTCATCCCGACAGATCAAAACTGAAGAGTTAGATAAAGCCGTTGCCAAAGGTCTCTCCATCCAGGAGTTTGAAATTGCCAAGGATGCCATCACGGTCATCGTGAGTCCCGCTAATACCAAGATGAATCAAATCGACAGTCAAACTTTGAAGCAGATCTATACCGGAGCAATCACCAACTGGAAAGACCTCAATGGAGAAGATAAGCCAATCGTGGTTATTTCCCGTGATACCAATTCTGGAACCTTTGAAGTTTTTAATGAGCATATCTTGAAAAAAGACCATTTAGCCCCTGCAGTTTTAATGCTTGCCTCTAATCGAGCAATTCTGGATGAAGTTGGAAAAAATCCCGATGCCATCGGGTATGTTGGGCTGGGATATGTAACCGATCAAGTCAAGGGGCTTCTTTTAGACGGAGTTGAGCCTACCAAGGAGAACGCTCTTAACGAGAGCTACCCCATCAGTCGTGGGCTTTATCTGTATACTCCCGATATTCCCCAGGGAGTTACCAAGGCATTTATAGACTTCTTCTTTAGCGAAGAAGGTCAAGCAATTGTTGAAGAAGAAGGTTTTATCCGAATTAATTAGGAGACCTAACCGGCTGGTTGAGAAAAACCGAAAGCAACCATGACCAGCCGGTTCTTATCAATATTCATGACAATCAGTTTTCTAATTTTATATTGAAGAGTAGGTAAAAAATTATGCTATGAGTATTTTGATGGATTTTTTCTTATGAAAAGATTTATGGTTGAATGTTCAAGTGATAAATATTCAGATAAAACTGAGTAACTATCGTCACCATCGTCACTATTTTATAACATTTGTGAAAAAGACGAGAAAATGGATACGTCTGGTCGAGTGAATTTCAGTTAATTGTATTTTAAATATTAAAGATAGATAGGAGAGTGAAGAATGGAGAATATTAAAAAAATTGCTCTAGTTGCCCATGATAATCAAAAGCAGGACCTAATCGAATGGGCACAATGGAATAAAAACATTTTAGATAACCATCTGATTTTTGCTACCGGAACGACCGGAAAGTTACTTATTGATCGAGTAGGGTTAAAAGTCCACTGTTTAAAAAGTGGTCCCTTGGGAGGTGACCTCCAAATAGGAGCAAAAATTGTTGAAGGAGAAATCGATGTTCTAATCTTTTTTTGGGATCCTCTCAAGCCCCAACCTCATGATGTTGATGTAAAAGCTTTACTGCGGATAGCCGTCGTATATAATATTCCAACTGCCTGCAATCGTTCCTCTGCTGATTACCTCGTTTCATCCGTCTTACTTTATAGCCAATACCAACCTCTCCTCAAAACCTGCTAATTCTGCTTTATTGGTTTCCACTCTGGAGAAACAATGATGAGTGATAGCCCAAAATTCTATATGCCATGGTATGACGCTACATTAATCGAACGCAATAAAGACCGAGGGATTGCGACTTTTTGATTCCTTCTCCCTTGATGGGAGAAGGTGAGGATGAGGGCGGAAATAGCTTTTTCAGAAATCAATCTCCCCCTTTAGAAAAGAAGGTAAGGGGGATTTGAAAGAATTTTAAAAAATTGAATTTATCTTGATCTCCTTTTAACCAAAGGGAGAGGAAAGAAAAAAATTAAAAAAGGTTGGGATGAAGCTGAAAATTTTCTATTCGTTACTCATAACTCCCTTCTCACTTTATTTTAAGGAGAGAACTCCTTAATCTTCTTGATATTTCTAATTGTTATCTAGATGAACTGTTAACCAAAAGCGGCTCTGAATCTAGTCATTTTTATAAGGTTTTGCTATCGCTAGAAATGAAAAAAATGATTCAAACCTATACTTGCAAGAAGATAGGATTATGTTGACAGAGTAAATGGTTTGATATAACATAGCCGAATGAGGGGAAGTAAGTTTCGGGGAGTAGCGCAGCATGGGAGCGCACTCGCTTGGGGTGCGAGTGGTCGGCGGTTCAAATCCGCTCTCCCCGACCAAG
>NZ_DAOLQM010000288.1:0-2560 GCF_035418125.1 Atribacter sp.
TCATCCTCTACTCGTGCCATGAAAGTAGTATGAGGCTCTATCCACTAATCAAATAGTTGATAGCTATCAGAAAAAGCATCGCATTCTTACCAATTCTTATAAGGGATTATGGTAAAATTCCATAAATATTTCTTATTATTAAATTATTTAGACAAAAATTTAGAATAATAAAAATTTATTCAATGAATGAGGTTCCTCTTATTTCATTCCGCAGCTCTTTCATGATATCTTCTTTTACCTGCTTCTTTACCTCATCAATAATTTCTCGAGCTAATTGAGTATAAAGCGGGGTCAAATAAGCAGACCTCCTATCAGGTGACTTCACCATCCCCTTGGTCCGTTCAATTTCTCCTAATATACTCCCAATTCTTTCGGCTGGATCGGCCATTTCATCCTCCTTCATTTATTGAAAATTAATTCTTATTCTAGCAGTTTTTAAAAATGTAAAAAAACAGGAAGATAGTTATATTTAATCTCTTTCAATTTTATCGTATTTTAATTTTTAAATTAAGAGAAAATGACCATTTTTTAGTAATTCTTATCTATTAGTAATATTTTAAATGAAAGACTTTTTTATTTGAACTCTTTTTGATAGTCATGATAAACAATATCAGGTATGATATGAATATTCTTAACTAAAAAGCAGGATACAAATCAACTGTCAAGGAGATGGAAATTGATGATTAGGAAAAAACAGATTTCATTCGGTTTTATAATTGTCTTTATGTTATTATTTTTTTCCTTACCAGCGATAGCGTCTGATATATCCGATGCCATTGTTAAGGTATATGCTGTATCCGATCCTCCTGATTACTTAAATCCCTGGAATATGATGGGTCCCTCTTCGGTCACTGGTTCAGGAGCAGTCATTGAGGGGAACCGTATCCTCACCAATGCTCATGTTGTAAGTGATCTCACCTTTATCCAAGTTCGAAGGTATGGCGATACGCAACGATACCCTGCTCGTCTGCTGGCGATATCTCATCAGTGCGATCTTGCCTTGATAACCGTTGATGATCCCAGTTTTTTCCAAGGTATTGACCCTCTGCCCACTGGAGACCTTCCAGCAACCAACCAAGAAGTATTGGTATATGGTTTCCCCATGGGAGGCGATACGCTGAGCATTACCAAAGGAGTTGTATCGCGTATTGAACACCAACCTTATGTGCATAGTTCCATCACACTTCTAGCCGGCCAGATAGATGCAGCTATTAATCCAGGGAATAGTGGTGGACCGGTAATTGTAGACGGAAAAATTGTCGGTGTAGTCATGCAAGGGATTCCCAGTTCACAGAACATTGGATATATGGTTCCAGCGCCGATAATAAAACATTTTTTTGAAGACCTTTCTGATGAGCAACTGGATGGTTTCCCCAACCTCGGAGTTTATATGCAATACATGGAAAACCCCGATATTCGAGAAAAATATACCATGCCAGTAAATATAACCGGGGTTCTGGTAAATCAAGTTATTCCTGGTTCATCTGCTGATGGTATCATTCAACCCGGGGATGTTATCCTATCGATAGATGACTCACCAATTGCCAACGATGGAACAGTAGAATTTCGTGCAAAGGAAAGAACCAATTTAGCTTATATTGTTCAAAAACATCAAATTGGCGATGATTTAAATCTCAAAATTTTGCGCAACGGCAAAGTTCAAAACCTATCGGTAAATCTTAGCAGCTCTTATGAAAAAAATTGGTTAATCCCCTATGAGCAATATGAAACCTTACCGACCTATTACATTTATGGTGGCTTGGTGTTTTCTCCTTTAAGCATTAACTTATTTAATATATGGGGTTCGAGCTGGTTTAATAATGCTCCTAAAGAATTGGTTGCATTGCTCGCCAATAACATCCCTACAGTCGAAGGCGAACAAGTCATTATTCTTTTACGAGTTTTACCAGCATCAGTTAATGACGGGTATCAAAACTATGCTCCATGGATTGTAAAAAAAGTAAATGGCAAGGTAGTTCTCAATATGAAAGAGCTGGTTCAAGCTATTGAAAGCAATGAAAGCAATTCATTTATCATCTTGGAAAATAATTCTAATCAACAGATTGTCTTAAATCGTGAAAAAGTAAAACAAGCCAATCCACAAATCCTTGCCACCTATAAGATTCGGGAAGATCGTTCCCTGGACTTACAATAAACAACCAACAATAAAAAAAGCACTTTCAAAAACCAAGGCGCTTTTTTTTAAAGAATGGGCACAATGCATTAGGCCCCTACCATTTTGCATTCTTTAGAATGGGCATGATAAATCATGCCCATTCTAAATCTCCGTCATTCAGGCTGTATCACAATCCCTTTTGTACACCAAGAATAACTTAAAAGTGGAGAACACAGCACATTTATCTTCAGTTTTTGGTTATTTCTTCCCAATATTACTGTTAAATATTAGCATAGGTGGGGGTAAATAATTTACTAATAATTGTGACACAGTCTGATTGCGAGGAGCGTCTTAGGCGACGTGGCAATCTCATCCACCCGCTCCGTCATTCAGACTGTGTCACATCTGTCACTATTTAGCCGTAATTTTTCGTAGATTCAAAAA
>NZ_DAOLQM010000289.1:0-2552 GCF_035418125.1 Atribacter sp.
AACCATACCTTAGCGATCGATGTTTTTCTTCTCCCGGTTGCGTAATACTTCATATCCATACTCACGTCATTCACTCCTTAGATCAAGAGGAATCGGGTTTTGGGCTGCGTGGGGATGGGAATCGCCAGTGTAAACTTTTAATTTGCTAATAATGCGGTTTCCCAGTTTATGATGGGGAATCATCCCCCATACTGCCTTACGAATCACTTCCTCGGGTTTTCTTTTCATTAAATGCTCCAATGTTTCTACTCGAAAGCCGGAGGGATAACCGGTGTGATGTCGATAAACTTTATTGGAGAGTTTTTTCCCGGTAACCCGGACCTTGTCGGCATTGACGACAATAACGAAATCGCCAGTATCAAGGAAGGGCGTATACATCGACTTGTTCTTCCCTAACAAGATTTTGGCAATTTGGCAGGCCATTCTACCCAGTACTAAATCCTGGGCATCAACGACATACCACTTTTGTTGAATATTCTTAAATGATGGAATATATGTTTTCGGAACCATAAACACCTTCTCCTCCGCGCATATTAGAACATACGAATTTTAATGAACGTTCCGCCAAATGTCAAGTGCCTATCGATTATATCATAGCCAGTCGATTGATATATCATTTCTTATCTTTTTAAATAATTAAGTTAATAACTCCAATAAATCAATGGTTTTTTCTCTATAGCAAAGGCTTTTATTATAAAGTGATAATTTATAATGTTCTTATTAAGTATTTTTTTTAAACAATTAATATAAATCTGTAATCAACTTGGTTGAATTTTAAAAAACTATTATAGATTATTTCTTTAATAACGAATATCTCATTCCCAATAATAATAGAAAATAAAGAATAGCCGTAGATCTTTTAATTCATAATTTATACTTTACTTCCAATACCTCGCGATTGTATTGCTCTGACAGAAAGAGCCGATAAAAGAATGATACACATAAATATGTCTCGATAGGCGGGCTCTAGCCCTAATAAATTTACACCATTAGTTATTACGGTTAATACAAAACACGCCAAAGCGGTACGATAAACCGATCCAGTTCCACCGGTAAGGAGCGCTCCTCCTAAAATAGGAGCTGCTATTGCTGGCATAAAATAACCCTGTCCCATTGCTGGACGAGCCGATAAAGCTCTACTTGCCAAAATTAATCCAGCTAAACCCGCGAGGGCTCCATTTAAACAAAATAAGATGAGTTTTACCTTTAAAGTTGGAATACCCATTAATCTGGCTGCTCGTTCATTACCACCAGTAGCATAGATCCAGCGTCCAAACTTAGTTTTACTGGCACTTATTGCTGCAATTACGATTACGATAATCATCCAGTAAACTGAGGTAGCGATCCCTCCAAAATACCTACCATAAAATATCTGGGGAATGAGATTATTCTGTAGTAAAACTGCCCGATAATTACATACAATCATAACTATTCCCTGGACTCCTGACATAGTTGCCAAAGAAACTAAAAAAGAAGGGATTCCTAATTTTGTAACAAAAAATCCGTTTACTAATCCAACTAAAAAAGCAGCAAAGATACCGAGAAAGATAAGATAAATTGTATTAGATGGACTAGCGACTGCTGCAACTGCTGCTGACAGTTCTAATACTGAAACAAAAGAAATGTCAATTTCCCCTGCTACGAGTAAAAAATTAATACCAACTGCTAATATGCTTAGTACTGCCATAGTTTCAAAAATTACTCGGAAATTGGTCATGACAAGAAAATGAGGTGTAAGATTGGAAAACAGAATGATAAGACCGATTGCCGCAACACTTAATACAATTGTGTCAATATGATAGACAGATTGTTTAACCGTACGGATGTCCACTAGTTAGCTCCTTTCCCATTTATTACATATAAGTAATGAGCTGGTCACGGCTCATTCCCTTTTCCACATCCACTTCAACTTCAACTTCCCCGTGTTTCAATACGATAATCCTGTCGCACAACCTGAGAGCATCGTCCAAATCATGACCGACGAAAATCATAGGATACAACTCCTTGGATTTTTTGAGGATTTCAAAAAGAATATCGATTGCCTTTTCGGAAAGAGCTGAAGTTGGTTCGTCCAAAAGAATGAGCTTTGGTTTAAAATGCATGGCGCGCGTTATGGCAACCGCTTGTCTTTGACCTCCAGAAAAGTTTGAGATGAGCTCTCTAACATCAAGATCAAATCCAAGTTCTTTCAAGGACTCACTGCTCTCTTTCCACATTTTTTTATAATCGACAAACTTAAATAAGCCACCGAAAACAGACCTTGTTGGTTCTTGCCCAAGAAAAAAATTTTCTGCCATAGTCAAGTGTTCAACAAGAGCGGATTCTTGATATACAGCACCAATGCCCGCATTTGTTGCTTCACGTGGACTCTCAAAGATCACTTCTTTCCCTTCCAACAAGATTTTTCCACTGGTAGGCTTAATAGCACCACGAATAATTTTTATTAATGTTGATTTCCCTGCTCCATTATCTCCCATGATACCCAAAATTTCTTTCTTTTTTAAATAAAAACTCACATTATTTAATGCTTGAATGCGTCCAAAATTTTTACT
>NZ_DAOLQM010000290.1:0-2546 GCF_035418125.1 Atribacter sp.
CCATCGGTTGTTAATGAACGATCACTACGCCTCTATCTGGCGATTAAGACTCTTATTTAAAGAGAAAAGTGGGAATTTTATACTATCCAATCTTTTCCTGGTTTAGGTGATGATTATTCCGCTACCTGTTTTGCCCAGTCAATGATGCTTGAGGATCGAGTAGGAACCTCAACCCTGGGAGATTTTAACACCGCTTTAACGGTTTATCTTATGACCCGTTTAAGTGCTGAACCGGTGTATTATGGTGATCTTCAACATATCGATAAAAAACATCGGGAGATTAAGATCATTGGAGATGGTGCCATACCACCTTCTTTAGCTGGGAAAGTTGGCCCTGCAGGATTTTCAGTTCACGGAATTCCGACTGAAGGGCAAGCCGGTGGATTATCGATACGAGCCGTTGCGAAAGTTGGAAAGGGAATTCTGGCTCGTTTAGGAAGAGTAAACGGAGAATTTCAAATGGTCATAGTTCCAGTATCGATCTTTGAGCCATCTCAGGAAACAATTATGAGCAGATTGGACGAATGTGGGATACCTTTCTGGCCTCATGGCTTTGTTACAGTGGAGGGGGATATTGATTGTTTACTGGAAAATTGGATGAATGAGTATGCTTGTTTGGGATATGGAGAAGAGCTTTATCCGGTGATGGTAGAATTTTGTAAATTAACCGGAATAACAGTGGTTTTACCATAGCAGGTTTTAATTTTGAAGCAAAAGTAACGGATAGCTTTATTGACTATAAGATGAGGGAGGGATAATTGAAGTCGAGATGGATACACTAACCAATAACTATTCTCTGAAAAAAAGACTGAGCCTTTTCTTTTTAGAAAAGAAAAATGGTGTTGCGTATTTATTGTTGGTACCAAGTTTAGTGCTTATATTCGGGATTCTAATCTATCCCCTCCTCTATTCTCTTTTTATTAGTTTTCACGACTATCTTCTCACTAAGCCCGGAATCTACAATTTTATTGGATTTGCCAACTATCTTGAAGCTTTACAGAGTAGTTTCTTTTTAAAAAGCGTCGTTCGTACCCTTTATTTTGCCTTTGCTACTGTAGGACTTGAACTGGTTTTGGGTTTAGGGGTAGCTTTAGTGCTTCAACAGAAATTTCGAGGGAGAGGTTTGGTAAGAGGTTTGATCATTCTTCCTTGGGCATTGCCAACTTCAGTGAATGGGATTATGTGGAAATGGATATATAATGCCAATTATGGGGTTCTAAATGCCCTTTTAAAGCGTTTAGGGGTGATTGAACGCTATCAAGTCTGGTTGGCCGATCCAACCCGGGCACTTCACTTGGTCATGTTAGCCAATATCTGGAAGGAAACACCGGTTGGAGTATTGATGTTTTTGGCAGTTTTAGAACAAATTCCGCGCGAACTCTACGAAGCAGCCTTAGTCGATGGAGCGAATACCCTAAAGAAATTTTGGTATATCACCCTTCCCATGCTAAAGCCGATGATTGTTACTTTAGCCATCATTAAAATCATCTGGGCAATTCGGGAATTTGATATTTTCTATATCATTACCCGGGGTGGTCCTGGAGAGGGCACTAGTGTCTTAAGCTATTACGCTTATCTTAATAGTTTCAAATTTTCACGGATGGGATTTGGAAGTGCCATTGCTTATTTAGTTATCGTTCTAGTTATTTTTATTGGTATCCCCTATTTTCGCTATATGCGAAAGCAGGAGGTTGATTAAAGATGGATATTAAAACGAAAAGGAAATTGAACCAACTATTCCTTTGGATTGCTGTCGCAGTAATCCTTATTGCAGTGTTAGCCCCTTTTCTTTGGTTAGTTATATCCAGTATATCCCATAAGGTAGATTTAACCAGTGTTCCACTACGTTTTTTCCCCAAAAAGCCAACTTTTGAGAATTATTTGAAGATATTTTATGGTGGTCGAGGAGTAACCGATGCTGCTTCTCAGTTTGGTCAATGTACAATTAATAGTCTTATTGTTGCATTTTTTGTAACTCTGATCTCAATGGTTGCTGGTTCCTTGGCTGCTTATGGATTAACCCGGCTTGATTTTCGAGGGAAAGGGTTCATTGGAACCTCGATAATTTTGCCTCAAATACTTCCTCCCATTGCTCTAATAATCCCATTGTTTTTAATTATCAATGGATTTGGATTGGTCGATACTCGGCTCTCTTTAATTTTAACTTATATTTCTTTTATTCTCCCTCTGGTAATCCGACTGATGATGGGTCATTTTGCTTCCATTCCTTCCAGCATTGAGGAGGCAGCTCGAATTGATGGGTGTACTCGAATTGGAGCATTAATGAGAATTGTCCTTCCCCTTTCAGCACCCGGAATAGCTGCCACATCGATTTTTGCTTTTATTATTGCCTGGAATGAGTTTTTCTTTGCTTTAATTTTTGCTTCAACCCAGTCGTCGAAAACCCTGTCGGTTTTGGTTGAAGAATTCAGTAGTAAATTTGGTTCTGATTTTATTTCCATGAGCACAGCCGGAGTTTTAGCCAGTCTTCCACCAGTTATTCTGGCTTTAATTTTTCAAAAGTTTATCATTCAGGGGTTAACAGC
>NZ_DAOLQM010000291.1:0-2537 GCF_035418125.1 Atribacter sp.
CAAAATCGTCCAGTACTTGGCGGAAATTCCAGCAGCGAAATTCGCGTTCCAGTTGGAGGAGCTTGCGATTTCAACCCTTGGGCAAGAGAAACTGGCCTGCTTGAAGAGTTTTTTTTAGAGGATCGCTTTCAGGATCCTGCACGAATCTGGACCGGTCACGGATCTTCAACCTGGGACTATATCTTATATAAAGCAGCGGCCAATGAAAAAAATCTTGACCTTTATATCGATACACCAGCTCAGAAAGTTCTCATGTCAGAAACCAATCCAAAATTCATTGATTCAATCGTAAGTTACGAAAACGGATCAGAAAAAGAGATCGTTCTCCAAGGTCGTTTGTTTATCGATGCCACCGGAGATGGAGTGATCGCCTACCAGGCGGGAGCGGAATTCCGGATGGGGAGGGAAGCGAGAAGTGAATTTGAAGAGAGTTTAGCACCAGAAAAAGCCGACAGTTATACTCAGGGGAGTAGCTTGCTTTTCCATGCCAAAGATGTCGGTTTCCCGGTACCCTTTACCCCACCAGAGTGGGTCCCCCAACTCACTAGTGATGAAGACCTGGCTTTTCGCACCCATCATGATGTCGAAGCCGGTTATTGGTGGATCGAAATTGGAAATCCTCCCTATAACACTATAACAGATCACGCAAATATCCGTAAGGAACTAATTAAAATGGTCCTGGCGGTTTGGAACCACATTAAAAATCACGGTGACCATCAAGCCGACCACTTGGTTCTCGATTGGATTGGAATGGTCCCTGGGAAACGAGAGTCGAGAAGGATTATGGGTGATTATATTATGAAAGAAAAAGATGTCACTTATGGATCTTTATTTGATGATCGAGTAGCCTACGGGGGATGGTTTGTCGATATTCACACTCCAGGAGGCATTCTTACAAAAGATTTACCTCCTGAACCATCATTTCCAGGAAAATCAGAAGAAATTGGGAAACGGCAAGCTACCGTCTACAGTATTCCATTTCGATCGCTTTATTCCAAAGATATTCCCAACCTGATGATGGCAGGAAGAGATATTAGTGTTACCCATGTTGCTCTGGGAACCACTCGTTTGATGGGAACTTGTTCTACCATTGGTCAGGCAACTGGCGCTGCTGCTTATTTGTGTACCAAATATTCTCTTCAACCCCGGGACCTTTATCCAGAGAAAATTCACGAACTCCAACAGCTCCTTCTAAAACAGGACGGTTTCATCCCTCAAATAAAGAATAGCGATCCGAAAGACTTGGCTCGGGATGCCCGAATCACCGCATCAAGTTCAGCCAAGCTCCAAATAGCCCAAGGAGACTTGGCGACCGAGTATGATCATCCTCGACAGCGGACAATATCAATGACCGGCCTTGAAACCGAAAGAGCCCTGATTTTTCCAATAACTTCAGATCACATTGACTCAATCGATCTCTATATTGAATCTCATCTTCACGAATCAGCTGAAATAGAGGTTACTCTTAAAAAAGCCATGCATATTTGGGATTACGATGGATCGGAGGGAATTCTCACAAAACAAAAAGTGGCTGTGCCTCCCAGTGGTGTTTCCTGGGTGAAAGTTCCCTTCAACCTTTCAGTAGATCCTAAATCTTTTTACATTATCACCGCCCGTTCGCAAACCGGTATCTTTTGGAGATATCATAAAAAACCACCGGTAGGAACGGCAGCCTTATCAAAAGAAAAAAATAAATGGACTTCAACCAAAGGAGCTTATACCATTAGGATTTATCCCGAAGTATTCCCCTATGAAACTGAAAATATCCTCAGTGGAGTGAGCCGTCCTGAAAACTGGACCAATATCTGGATTTCCGATCCCTCTCAAGGTATGCCACAAACAGTAACGTTGGAATTTCCAGTCGAAACCACATTCAATACGGTTTATCTGACTTTCGACACCAATCTTACCCAAACCCATATGTCCACGCCGCCTCTCTATCTTTTTCCTGAGTGTGTCAAAGACTATGCCTTATTCTTTGATGCTCAAGCTACCTGGAAGGAAATCCTCCATTGCCATGACAATTACCAAAGAAGAAGAATCCATCGGTTTTCACCTATCACAACTCAAAAACTCCAAATCGAGATCTACGCTACCCATGGAGACCCTTCAGCGCGGATTTACGAAATTCGGGTGTACAACGAATAAGTTAATTTATTTTATGGAGGCGTTTTCAAAAGTTATCAAAATAATGATTTAAATTGCATAAATTTAATTCATATAATGCGTGCCCAGGAGAAAAGAAATGGGCACGCATTATTTTTATAAAATTGCCCCTTGATCTTTTAAAATTCTCTGTAAAACATCTACCGGAATCTTCCGAAGAGAAGTGAACCCCTCTTGAATAGTTAAAGCACTTGCTACTCCCGCTGCTTGACCGATTGCCATACAAGGTGCCATCACCCGGAAGGATGCCATGGCTTCATGAGTTGCCGATATGGAGCGGCCAGCAACCAGAATATTTTCCAGCTCCCGAGGTATTAAACAACGGAAGGGAATACCGTATTCACCTTGATTCTCGACATATTGAAAATAGG
>NZ_DAOLQM010000292.1:0-2529 GCF_035418125.1 Atribacter sp.
TTTTCACCTTTATCTGGTGCCACAACGTGGTATGGGTGTCTATATTGTAAGGAAAATGATAACGAGTTATTCAACTTCTAATTTATATCCCACCCCCCGAATAGTTACTATTCTTTCTCCATGTTGGCCTAATTTTTTTCTAATATTAGCAATATACACATCAACCGTTCTATCGGTTATGAATTCGTCAGTTCCCCAAGCATAATTTAAAATTTGTTCTCGGGAAATAATTTTTCCTTTATTTTTTGCTAAAAATTCTAAGATTCGATATTCTTTCCAGGAAAGGGGAATAAGGTCTTCACCAATAATGAGAGTAAGATTGTCAGCATTGAGGACAAAAGATCCAGTTTTAAAAAGAGAATGCTTGGCGACAGGTGCAGATAAACGCCTTCGTAATACTGCTTTTATTCGAGCCAATAATTCACGAGGATGAAAGGGTTTAACTATATAATCATCTGCACCTGTTTCTAATCCCAAGACAACATCAATGGGGTCGTCTTTTGCAGTTAAAATTATAATTGGGATTTTATTGAGTTTGGGATCTCTTTTTAAGTAACGACAGAGTTCCATCCCATCAATTCCTGGGAGCATCAGATCCAGCAAAATAAGATCTGGTTTTTGAGAAAAAATTTTGTCAAGAAAGGCCTCACCACTAAAAAAATGGCAAACTGAGTATCTCTCTTTTTCAAGGTAAAGGATTACCATTTCTGATAAATCTTTTTCATCTTCAATATAAAAAATTAATCCTTTAGCTTCTGACATCTTTTTTCAATCAACCTTTCTGATGGTTTTTATCCTTCCAAATGGCTGAATGAAATGTTGAACTTAATGAAACGTTTTTTCATTTTATTAAATTTGGTTTCAATTTTCATAAAAAATATTTTTTCTTTGCCTTTTTTCAAACCTGTTTTATAATTTTTGTAATGAGCGAATTCGAATTAACAAAATCACTTTGTGATATGACTCATTATTACATTATTGAGCAATATTTTCCATATTTTAATTTAAACAGAGGATAATGAATGGTAAATAAAATCAACCCGGTTAATCGCTTGTATCGACTGCTTAGCCAAGTGAATCAAACTATTGTAAGAGTGCGGGATCGTCAACAGCTATTTGATGAAATTTGCAGAATAGCGGTTGAGGATGGTGGATTTCGGTTAGTTTGGATCGGTTTGATTGATCAGGAAGAAAAAATAATTAGACCAGTGAGCTGGGCAGGATATGAAGATGGCTATGTACAAAATATTTTTGTATCTACTCAGAACATTCCAGAAGGAAGGGGACCAGCTGGAATCACCGTAGCCACGGGTAACTATGTAGTGAGTGTTGACATTGAGAGAGATCCAAGAATGCTTCCATGGAAGGATGCAGCTTTGAAAAGAGGGTATCGATCATTAGCTGATTTTCCCCTTGTAACCAATGGAAAAATTATTGGGGTTATTTTATTTTATTCTTCAGAAGTGAATTATTTTGATCAAGAAGAAATTCAACTCCTTCAAGGGTTATCAAAAGATATTTCTTTTGCCTTAGAGGTAATGGAAAAAGAAAAACAAAAGCAAAATGCTTTAAATTTACTCCAGCAAGAAAAAAAATTTAATGAACAACTAATCCAAGCTTCCCCGGCTTTTTTTGTTGCTATGGATTCTAATGTCAAAATATTAATGATGAATCCTTGTATGCTTAATGCTCTTGGATATAATCTGGAAGAGGTTCTGGGTAGAGACTACCTTACCCTCATCATACCTGAAACCGAGAGGTCTAAAGTAAAAGAAATCTTTAATACCTTGGTTTCTTCTCAAGAATCTACTCTGAATGAAAACCAAGTTCTGACTAAAGAGGGCCGGATTTTGCTGGTTGAGTGGCATGGCCGTTCAATTGTTGATGAACAAGGGAATACCCGATACTTTTTTGGAGTAGGTATTGATATCACCGAGAGAAAAAAGTCAGAAGAACGGATTAAGTATTTGTCTTATCATGATTCTCTGACTGGATTATTTAATCGTGCCTATTTAGAAGAAGAGATGCATCGGCTTGATACTCCTCGTCAATTACCACTTTCAATTATCATGGGAGATATTAACGGATTAAAACTGGTTAACGATGCTTTTGGGCACAAACAAGGGGATGAGCTTTTAATCCATATTGCAAAAATTTTAAAAGAAAGTTGCCGGCAAGAAGACATTGTTGCCCGTTGGGGAGGGGATGAATTTTTAATATTGTTTCCAAAAACCACAAACAAATCAGTACTTCGAGTAATACAAAGGATCCAGAATCTTTGTAAGACTGCTGAAAATACAACAATTCCAATTAGTTTGGCTCTTGGTTTAGCAACCAAAGAAACACCCGACATAAGTTTAGAGGTGATAATCGGTCAGGCAGAAGAAAATATGTATCGTCAGAAATTAAACGAAAGTCGAAGTATACGTCACGCATTGATAACTTTTTTAGAGGAATCTCTTCAAGAAACCACCCAAGAAACCAAAGAACATTCAATGCGACTTCAAGAAATGGCTCAACAAATGGGTC